>CAZMNL010000006.1:0-23874 GCA_964567525.1 uncultured Anaerolineaceae bacterium | reverse complement strand
TTTTCAGTGAAACAGTCATCGATTATGGCTCAAACGTAAAATAGCCACACCCATTAAAGACAAACACAAGGGGCGTATTTTCGAATGCGCCCTTCGCTTATCCACCCACCCGCACACGAGGACTCAGTTATGAGCTTGAACTGGCAAGATCGTTATCAGACAGGCCGCGAACCAGAGCGCACACTGCGACAGTTCACGCCGGACGATATCCCTGCCGCTGTCGAGATTGCCCATCAAATCGGCTGGATACACCAGGACAGCGACTTTGAACGGCTGTTATACTGGTCACCGGAAGGCTGTTTCTGCATTGATGAGGCCGACCGGGGTATCGTCGGAACCGTCACAACCACATCATATGGCCGCGAACTCGCCTGGATCGGAATGGTAATCGTCGCACCGGATCGCCAACGGCGCGGGCTGGGCGGCCAACTCACGCGCGCGGCAATGGACTACTTGATTACGCAGCATACACAACGCATTATGCTGGATGCCACCGACGCCGGACGCCCGTTATACGAGCGAATGGGATTTCGCAATGTGTACAAGGTCGAGCGTTGGGAGGGCCGCGCCAGCACGTATCTGGGGCCGCGCGCGCGCCAGATGCGGTCCGCCGATCTGGACGCTGTGTTCACACTGGACAGAACGCTTTCCGGCCTCAACCGGCAGCACGTTCTACAACACTTGTGGGATGAATTCCCCGCGCTGGCCTGGATCGACGAAGCGCGCGGGGAGGTCGGCGGGTATCTCTTCGGGCGCGAAATCGCGCATGGTGTGCAGCTTGGCCCCTGGATGAGCTGGACGACCGCCGCCGCCGAACGCCTGCTGCGGCTGGCATTTGAGCAGTTGCAGGGCCGGCAGATCACGCTGCAAATCCCCGATCAGAACGGGCGCAGTCTGCTGCTGGCGCGCAACCACAACCTGAAACGTATACGGTACGCCACGCGCATGATCTACGGCGAGGCGCAGCCCGTCAAAGGCCAGCCGCTGACCGAACTGGCCGTCACCTCGCTGGCAACCGGCTAACCAGATGCCCGTGTTGAAACTGTAACACCCCGCACATGTGGGTTTAACCTTGAACACTTTATAATCGATGTTGAATCAAAGTGTCCGAACAAACTGATCGGGCGCTTTGGTTATCATGAAGCATACTTTAAGGATATCTCTGACTGCCGCTCGATATGTATCGAACTCGAACGATCAAAATATGGCGGGACCTCATCGCCAGCCCCCGGCGAACATTACTGGTGTCACTCAGTATCGGTATCGGCGTATTGGGTGTCGTCGCCATGCTCACGCTGGGCACGCTGCTCAGCCGCCAACTTCAGCGCGATCTGCGCCCGCAAGAGATGGCGATGCTGCGCATGTACGTGGATACCCCCCCCGGCATCCCGATTAACAACGACCGTGTACTCGAACTGGTGCAGCAACTCCCCGATATGAAGCGAGTCGAAGGGCAGGCCGTCTATGAGTTCGACTGGCGGCTGCCAGGTGAGGACACGTTTCACACCGGTGAACTCTATGCCTATTCCGAACCGTTCGCAGAAATCCAACTGGAAGGCGTGCGGTTGATACGCGGGCGCTATCCGCAAACGAGACAGAATGAGATCGCGGTCGAACAGCGTTTTGCTGAACGTCACAACCTGGCCCCCGGTGATCGCCTGGAGGTACAAACCGCTGCGGGCATCATTGAACAGCATCAGATCGTCGGCGTGGTGTTCCAACCCTACCTGTATATCGGCGGTGGAGATGGGTCTTCCAGCGCGTATGCAACCTATGAGGACGCACAACAGATCGTAGGGTTCACCGGCTTCACTTCATTTTACGCACGTTACAAGGACTTCTACTCAGCACGACAAGAATCCGCCAGGTTTCGCAACGTCATTCGGGATCAAACGCCCTATCGCCTGGTCTTTTATGTGCGCACGGACCCGGCACAAAACCCGTTTCTGGTCAGTATGCAGCAGTTTACGCGGGTATTGGCGACCCTGGCAATTGTGGTACTGGGCGTCGCCTGCCTGCTGGTGACAAACATCATCAGCGTGATCACCACCGAGCACCGCCAGCAGATCGGCGCGATGAAATCCATTGGGGCCACACGTGCCGATATCATGCGCATCTACCTGGGGCTGGCATTGGCATACGGCGCACTGGGTACGCTGCCGGGGATTGTCCTAGGCGTACCAATTGGACAGGTGGCGGCTGAACGCATGGCTCCGCTGGCTAATACGGTACTGCGCGATACCAGCACGCCCCCGTTAGCCGTCGTAACCGGTTTGATATTGGGTCTGGCAATGCCGGTATTGGCAGCCCTGCTGCCGATCTACAACGCCTCTCGTATCTCGATCCGTGAGGCAATGTCGGATTCGGGGATTGCAGCCACGTATGGACACGGCCTGCTCCCTACGCTGGTCCGGACAGCACCGCTCCCGGCTTCACTGGTGCAGGTATTCAATAACATTTTTCGCCACAAAGCCCGCCTGCTCCTGACCTTCACCGCGCTGGCTGTGGCAGCCGGGGCCTTGATGAGCATGATCGCGGTGGTGGATACGCTCGACAACGTGCTGGACTACGTTACCGAGCGTGTCGGACGCCGTATCTCCGCCGATCTGGACAGCATCAACCTGGCGGACCTGCGGCAAACGCTGTTCATGGATCAGACAACCCTGGATATTCAACCCGGTGTCGGGATTGAGTTAGGCGTCATCCGCGAAGAGGAAGAAGTCACCGAAGAAAATCCGCCCGATCCGGTGTTGGGAGTCGCAGAACAGCAAGATCACTTGGTCATCACGGCAATTGACCCGGAAACCGAAGGGGTCGCGTTAACGCTGCTGGAAGGCACAGGATGGCAAACGGACCCAAACCGGTCCGGTATCGTACTGTCAGCAGATGCCGCCGCAGCCTATCAGAAAGCAATGGGCGACACTCTGACACTGCAATCCCCCAATCATGTAGCGGAATTCGAGATCATCGGGATTGCGGAATTTCCCCTGGAAATCGGATTTATGGAGTGGCAGCGGCTGCGTGACTTTGTCGGCGAACTGCGCGAAGCGCCCGTGCCCAATACCTATTGGGAGCAGGTGCAGCTTGATATCGATACAGACGATCCCCGTTTTGAGGATGGCCTGGTGTGGGTGGTAGGCATTGACGAAATGGTCGGGCGATTCCTGGTCCCGAATTACGATCCTGATACCGCCAGCGTCATTGCCAGCCGTCCAATTGCCGAAGCGGGCGGCTGGGCCGTCAATGATACCGTCCAGTTATCCGTGCCGCACAGCACGCTCGAAGAACTGCTGGGAACTTCAGGGCAGCAGGAATTGACACTTGTCGGGATTGTAGACGTATCCCCCGACCAGTTGGCGCTGGTCAGCGGTATGCTTCCTGAAGAAATCCGCGCCGCTGGCAGTGATGCGCCTGTTCTGGCGATGCCCTGGTGGGCTTTAGCCGATCTGGTGGACCTGGACTATGAGCGCATCGTGCCGGAAACGTTCGCCATCGATCTGCTTAATCCCGCGATAAACGGCAACATCACCCATGCGCCGCGCCCGATATTCCGCAACCAGGGCAGTTTCAGCGAGCGTGTCGCGCAGACTCTTGTCGGCGTCACCGGCGTGATGAGCCTGGCATCCGTGCTCATGGCAACCGTTGGCGGAATCGGACTGCTGACAATCATGTCGGTCAATGTGCTGGAGCGCCAGCGCGAGATCGGCGTGATGCGTTCAGTAGGGGCAACGTCACAAACAATTGCGGGACTTTTCCTGTTGGAGGGGCTGATCATTGGCATGGCGGCATGGCTTGCCGGGCTGCCGCTCAGCTATCTGCTGAGCCGCATCCTGATCACGTTAATGCCGTTCAGCGACGTGATCACGTTTCATTACGCATGGATAGCGCCGCTCATCGGCCTGGGCGGTATGGCCGCAGTGACGACACTGGCAACACTTTATCCGGCGCTGGCAGCCGCGCGCAAGACGGTTTCGGAGATTCTACGTTACAAGTAACGTACCCTATCCCGGAGCCAGCAGCGACACCATGTCAACCAGCAGGGGCAGCCCCACGATCTCATGCCACAGGCCATCCGCCGGGCCAAGCGTCGTGAAACAGTCAACGGCCAGTTCGCTGATCATGGCGTGGTGCAGATAGTCAGCATGGATCGAACCAGCCAGCGCGATCAACGGGTAGCTATGTTCGGGCATATCGGCGCTGTCGCCGGAATCATCGCGCACAAAAACCCCGCGCCGCATCTGCTCCAACGTCGGCAGCCGGGGATAGTTGGACGGCAGCAGCGCGCCTTCCAATTCAGCGACGACCAGTTCCAACCCGCGCGTTTCAAAGGCGTGCAGGCGCTCGACGAAACCGCCTACCGCAAGCATCCCACGCCATCCCAGCGTCACCGTGTCATCAGAGAGCGTGACCGGCCAGCGTGCCAACAGCGGCCCACCCGCGACCCCCCATGTCAGGTCCAGAAACCCGACTCCATTGTCGGGCACATCCAGATCGAACGCGCCGCGCCCGCCCTCAAGCCGGGTGGAAGCGTCGTTCCCGCCCAACCAAAGCATTGTCTGTGCATATGCCGGAATACGCCAGTCACTCTCGCTGGCTGCCAGATATCCGCTTAGTTCTGCCATTATGCGCCCCAATCAGCCGCTATCGCGCCCCGTTACAAAGGCAGGAGATCAAAAACTATGCACGTCTTCCAACTTGATCACGCCACGTCGCAGCGCAATCAGCGAGGTTTCGGTGCGCGTCTTCGCGCCAAACTTCGAGATCAGGTCTCTAAGCTGCTCATCGACCAACTGCGGGTCAATGCGCAGGCGCTCAGCGATCTGGTCGTTGGAAAGCCCCGCCGCGATACCGATCAGGATCACACGCTCCAACTCGCTAAACGGCTCGCCCTCCGACTGCTGCGTGACAAATCCCTGCGCGACACGTTCCGCCACGCCATGACCGAGCACCATATGCCCCTTCATGACATCGCGCACCGCCTGGATCAACGCGGTTTCCTCGGTCGTCTTCAGGATATAGCCATGCGCACCCGCCCGCAGCGCGTGCATGATGTAAGCATCTTCGGTTTGCCCGGTCAACACCAACACACGGATTTGCGGCCACGTATCGCGGATTTGCGGCAGCGCCTCCAACCCACTCATGCCGGGCATATCGAGGTCCAGCAAAAGTACATCAGGCTGCTGCGCGCGCACGATCTCAAGCGCGTGCGCGCCATTGTCGGCTTCTCCGACAACCTCGATACCGTCCGTATCGTCGAGGAACATCGCCAGCGACATGCGCAAAATGCGGTGATCGTCGGCCAGCGCCACGCGGATCGTTTCGCGCACGGCATCGGCGGCGCTGGTATCCGGATCATGTTCCGCCGTTTGCGCTATCGCTATCTCCGGTGCATTCGCCGGGCGCTCATTCGCATGACCACCCGCCGCTGCCGGCCTGTCGTAAGCAGGTAGAACACTCGTCAGCGCCTCGGCCATAACCGCCGCTGACTCGAACCGCGCTTCGGGCTTTTTCGCCAGCGCCTTGAGGATCACACGTTCGAGTTCTTCCGGAATTTCAGGGACCAACTCGCGCAGCGGCTGCGGCGCTTTTTTGACCTGTTGAAGCAGCAGCAAGCCGATATCATCCGAGTCAAACGGCAGCGCGCCGGTCGCCAGCTCGTAGAGCACCACACCGGTCGAATAAATATCCGTGTGGTAGGTGAGCCGGAGACCCTGGGCCTGTTCCGGTGAGAGATAGGCGGGCGTGCCGATAATGCGCCCGGTGGCGGTCAGGCGCTTGGTCGCGCCGGTGATCGCCAGCCCAAAGTCCATGATCTTCACCTGTCCGCCGGGTGTGATGTGAACATTGGCCGGTTTAATATCGCGGTGGATCAACTCTCGGCTGTGGGCATAATCCAACGCCAGGCATATCTGGCGGCCCACCTCTGCCACGCGAAACGCGGGCGATGGTATCAAGTTATAGAGAGGCTGCCCCTCAACATATTCAATAATCAGGTAGGGGTGTTCCCCCTCACCCACATCATAGATTGCCATGATGTTCGGGTGATTCAACCGGGCGGCGGCAAGGGCTTCGCGTTGAAACCGTTTGCGGGTGGTGGTGTCCACGTAAGGCAGCAGGACTTTGATCGCCACCGTGCGCTCAAGGCGCGTATCGACTCCCTTGTACACGGTGGCGGTCGCGCCTTCGCCGATCAACTCCTGTATTTCGTAGCGATTGCCGAGTTTCTGACCGATCATATCCTGCCCACTTCCAAAGTCCGCGCAGATTGCAGGAGAGTGTACAAATGACTGAGCGGATACGCAACAATCCATCGCAATTATGGCTCGCTTAATTGTGCGAACATCACTACACTACACATGATCCAATTTGCCAGCCCGCGCTTAAGGCTGTAGAGTCGCGGCAGATCAACACGCCGAGGAGCGTTTCTATGAAAATTCCCCATCTTGTACTGCTGGCAACCGCATTGCTGGTAGTAATGCTGGCGGGCTGCGGGACATCCTCAGACACCGTCAACACCGTCGATGACGCCGTGAAACTGTTGCAGGATATCGAGCGGCGCGGCACCTGGATCACCATCGAGGACGGTCTGAGCGCGCTGGATGATCGCGGCGATTACCGGGCCACGCTCGTACTGCAAAATGGCGACCTTGTACCAGGGGAACAAACCATCACCGAGCCGGATCACACGCTCACCATTCAGGTCACGGTCGATGCAAAAAACTACACGCGCTACACGTTCACCGAATCAGGGCGCGAGCCGCAGCAGTGGATCGGGATACCTGCCGCAAATGCCGCCCCAGGGATTTACCGTGAACAAGACGGTGTGTTCACTTGTGCGCCCGATGATATGCGCGCGCTGCTGCGAGAAGGGCTGCCGGGTATCCTGGACTCTCAGGCTGCGGCAGTCACCGGGATCAAAACCCTGTCGATCATCGAGGAAGATGGCAAAATCACGCGCCTGGACCGTGACGCAGCACACTTCACGCTCGAAACGCGGCTGGATGAGGCGCTCGCCATCCTGGAGCAAACCGGCAACGAAACGCTGCGGCAGCAGATCGAGCAGGTGGGGACATTCACCCTGACCGGTACACTCGACCGTGACGACGCGACCGGCGCGCTGCTGCATTTCGAAAGCGTCTACCGGGACATGTCCAGAGACACATGGGCCAGCATGATCTTTGAGGTCACGCAGTGGGATGATGTGCCCACCATATCCGCGCCGGATACGCTGCCGGTGTGTGATTAAGGGACTGCAAGCGGTTACCCGTTACGGGTAGGACGGGACAAAAAAATCATGACAGACGCAGAACTGGCTATTCTCAGCATCGTGGCGGAAGGGCCGATCAACGCCCACGCGATCCAGACGATCATCGACCAGCGCGGGCTGCGTGCCTGGACAAACATCGGCGTTTCATCAATTTACTACGTCCTGGAAAAGCTGGAACGCCAGGGCCTGTTGGAGAGTTCCGGCACGGAGCAGCAGGAAGCATCCTCGCGCCGCCAGTACCACATCACGCCTGCCGGATATGGCGTGCTGCAAACTTCGGTCGCCGATCTGCTCAGTACGCCGCGTGAACACAACCAGGGGTTTGAGCTTGGGCTGGCGAATCTACACGTATTGGACGCACGCCAGATTCGCGGCGCGTTGACAACTTACCGCCACGAACTCGAAACTCGCCTGACACAGACGCGCAGCCGCCGGGATCATTTGCAAATACAGCAGGTCCCCTTCAACGTGATTGCCATGTTTGAGCGCCAGGCCGCCCTGCTGGAAGCCGAGTTAGCGTGGGTGAATGCCTTTATTGCCGCGTGGGAAGCGCACACCCCAGCAGAAATCCCTTTGCCGCCGGTCGAACCCGACGAAATCCCGCGTATGAAGCAGGTGATCCTGCCGCACGAACCCGATTCGCCACACCGTGCCCCGACGCGCCCCCTGACATATCCAGTCGATCAAAAGCCCAGCGACCGCGAAGCAGCGACCGATAACCTGAATGTGTTAAACAATATCCACGACACGCGGCCCAGTATGCCTACGCCGCCGGACCTGCACCTTGACGATACCGACGAACCGGACTCGACTGGCCCTTAACCATCCTGCCGGACATAAACCACGCGCCAGAATGCATTAGAACAAAGAGAATTGTTAGGAAAAATTAACAGCGCGTAAAAGTCAATTTTATGCTAAACTAATAAATGTTCTCAAGCATTTACGATGTCGTAATTTTGGAGACGTTTTATGCCGCCGTTGGTCCTGTATATCGAGGATGATCGAGACAACATGGTTTTGGTGCGGCGCATTCTGCGCGCCGCTGGATTCGAACTGCTGGAAGCTCCTACCGCAATGGAAGGCATTACCCTGGCCGAGCAGCACATGCCGGACGTGATCCTGATGGATATCAACCTGCCGGAGATGGACGGGTTAACCGCCACCAAACACCTGCGCCAGAATCCACAGTTGCAGCATATTCCCATCATTGCGCTGACGGCAAACGTGATGCACGACGTGATTCAAAAAGCGATGGCGGTTGGCTGTGATGGTTATATTGCCAAACCTATCCAGGTAGATTCCCTGACCGATGAGATTCTCAAATATCTGAACAAATAATACGTGCTCAGAGTTGGCGGCCAATATACATCACCTGACCTGATGCTATGCGTTTACGTTATACATTACAGTGGTCCGTGCCAGTGAAGAAAGCTTAATTGCAATGTCAATGCGCGAAAACCCACAATCGCCTATTTCCTTATTTCCAGTAAACAAGCTCTTGGCGCTGATCACCCAGGGCAGCGCCGGCGGTATGGCGCGTGACGAACTGCTGCGCTCGTGGGTTCAAACGCTGGTCGAAACCTGGGCGGGAATAACCGGCGCAGCGGTCTATCTGCATGACGGTGCTGCGCTGGAATTACAGGCGGCGCACGGTTTACCGGATGAACGCGACACAATCCCTACCCCGGAGTCACTCGCCAACCGCGCATTCACAACCCAGGCTCCGGCCACGCCCGACGACGGAGAACCGGCGGCGCTCGCCCTGCCTATCCTGCATAGGACCGAAGCGCAGGGAGTGCTGTATATCACCTCTGACCTGCCGGAAATACCGGAACAGGTAAGCGAAACGCTGGCATCTGTCGCGCAGGTGTTAGGACTTGCCATCACGCCCGGCCCCGAACAAGCTACGCAAAACATCAAACCCGTACTCACCGCACTGTACCAGATTGCCCGGCAGCTCAGCATCCACACCGCCAGCACGGACACATTCCATGCAATCTGCCGCAGCCTGACGCTGACACCGGGATTGATTTACGCCGCCATCATCGGGATCGACAGCAGCACAGCGCAGTACTTGATGGCGGAACACCCGGCCAAGATCAACACGCGGCCCACACAACCGCTCAGCGCGTTGGCCCTGGCAGATTATGTGCGTGCCAACCCCACCCCTACCCTGCTGCGAACGCGCGATGCGATAGCGCAGGTCCTGGCGGAACATTTCGACCAACTCAAGGCCCTGCCGGTGACGGCGCTGCTGGTCGCCCCTCTCCGCGCGCAGAACGAGACGGTCGGCGTGCTGCTGCTGGCAACGGACAACGCGGAAACCACCTTCACGCAGACCGAAGTCTATATCGCTGAGGCCATCGCTACACAAATCGCGCTCAGCCTGCGCAATACCGAACTGTTCAAGTCGATCCAGCATCGCGCTAACCAGCTTGAACAAACCACCGCATTCGGGCGACTGGTGACAAGTACCTTCAAAGAAACCGAAATTTTGCAACACGTCGCCGAGATCGTGCCCAAGCTGCTGGATTGCCATTATGTGAGCGTAGTGCTGTACCTTGAAGGTCAAAACCAGATGCGCGTCTTTGACCTCAAGCAGCACATTTCACCCAACGCGGTCATGGTATCGGCGGGTGGTTCCAGTATCGAAGAAATCGTCCGGTCGCAGAGTCCGCTGCTGATCGCGGACGTTCAGCGTTCGAACTACACCGATCATAAGCGTATCGCCCAGCAGAATCTAAGCGCCATGATCACCGTCCCGCTGATCGCCAGCAAGCAGCCGCTGGGCACACTCAGTATCGCCAACCGTAAGCCGGATGTTTACACACCCACCGATCTCACGCTGTTGCAGCAGATCGGCACGCAGGTTGCTATCGCGCTGGAAAACGCATACCTGTTCCAAAGCACCCAACAGCGCGCAGCTTACGAAGAAGCCTTGAGCGAGATCACGTCACGCTTGCAGCAGCAAACTGATCTGCGTGTGATGTTGGAACAAACCATGCACGATCTGGGCAACATTCTGGGGGCAAACCGGGCGCGCGTGCAGTTACGCCTGGTTCCGCGCAGCAACGAATCGCCGTCAAAAGAGTAGTTTATGCGAAACATTTCCAGGCCAGCCACCCAATCCTATAACCCCATGTACGTGTGGCGAATGCGCGTACTGTACGCGAGTCTCGCCGGATATCTCATCTCGCGCCTGCCGCTGCTCGCGTCTCTCGATACCGCAGCCGAAGCGCTGGGGTGGAGTCTCTCAGCTTTTCTGGTCATCAATGGCGCGTTTCTCGCAGGCTTCACCGCCGCAATCATCCAGATACGGCGGCAGCGTTTGCAAGCCGCAGCCGGGATATTGACAGCGATCCTGGTGATAGAAGCCGCGCTGTATCTGCTCGCGGATTCGTGGTCTTCGTGGCGCGGATGGAGCGCATTGTGGATCGGCATTGCGCTGGCACATCTGCTGCTGCGCCAGCGCGAAAGCCGCGTGATCATTCTGGCGTCCATGGCCGTGATTGTGTTCAGCGGCACGCAGGAACTACGCCACCTGCCCTCAGGGGGACAGCGCGAACAAATTGCCGTGATGCTGGCAGCACTGACCTGGACACTGGCGCTGGCGGTGATCGCGCGGATTGCCTCGCAGGGCAACCGCATCGCCATACAAACCGTACTGCGCGACTTTTCGACGCGCCAGCTGATCGAGTCGGGCCAATCCATCGCGCGGCATGTTGCGCAGCGCAGCGAGGTTCACACCGCGCTGCAAGCCATCGCCAGCGACCTGGAACAGGGCTGGCCTGATATCCACCACGTCCAGATTTACCTGATCGAGACAGGCAGCGATCACGCCGTGCTCACCGCAGCAACCGGTACGGCAGGGCAGCAGCTTCTCAGCCAGGACTACAAACTCGGCATCGGCGGTCTGAGTCCGGTGGGACGCGCCACTTTGACCGGGCACCCGCTGCTCATCCGGGATTTTACGCGCGAAACGATTCACACTCCGCATGACCTGCTCGCCGACATGCGCTCAGAACTGGTTATCCCGCTCAAAGACACGGAGCGCGTCATCGGGGCGCTGGACCTGCACAGCCAGCAGGCGGACGCTTTCTCGCAGGCAGATATCACCCTGCTGGATGCCATCGGGAATCAGGTTGCGTTGGCGGTAGACGCGCTGCAACTTTACGCTGAAACGCAGCGCAAACGGCGCGAAAATCACGCGCTCTACGAACAAACGCAGATGAATCTGCGCGAGATTGAACGGTTAAATTACCAGCTTACCGGGCGGGCCTGGGGCGAGTATTTGCGACTGCATTCGGATATCACGGCGCTGACGCTCGACCTGCAAACCGGTGAAAGCACACTGCACGCGGACTGGACTCCTACGCTGAACGAAGCGGCCCAATACCACCAGGTGATCACGGTCACGACGGAAGGCCGCCGTATTGTCGCCCTGCCGATTATGGTACGTAACGAGGTAGTCGGCGCAATGGAATTCGAGCTACCCCACGATGACGAACTACCGGGCGGCGCGTTGGAGTTGGTCACAGCAGTCGGCCAACGCCTGGGGCTGGCGCTGGAAAACCGGCGGCTGTTTGACGAAACGCAGCGCATCGCCCAACGCGAAGGGTTGATCAACGATATTGGTACGGAACTCCAAGCCACAACCAGTGTGGATACGATCATTCAGCGCACGGCTAACCGCCTGCAAGAAATGCTGTCTACCCAGCAAGTGACGATCCGCATCAGTACACACCAGGCTGGTCGGGAATAGGAGCGCCAGGGGATGAACGTACAAGGGGACATCACCATATGATCAGGCTGCTGCGCTATCTCTTTGTCGTACAACACGAGTACCGCGATTCGGTCCAGGCAACGCGATCGCGCATTCTGCTGCCGTTGATCAGCCTCACGGGGATCATGGCCCTGATCTATGGTCTTTACCTGCTCGCCGTCGCCGTGCTGAGGACGGAGTCCTCATCCCTGGCTGAAAACAACAGCCTGCCCTTTGCCGCCGCGTTCATTGTTTTGACCATCATCGCACTGTGGTTCATCCAACACGGGCGCGCAAGTCTGGCCGCCACGACCATCACGGCGCTGCTGCTGATCGCCGTGCTGATCAGTCTCAATACTGATGGTATCACGCCTAGCGCCGTACTGACGTTTATGCCGCTGCTGCTGTTTTCCGGGTTAGCGCATGGCGGCCCCGGCATTGCCGTCAGCATATTGATGAGCTGGGCACTGCTGCCCGGCACGGCGTTCTTGCAGTCCGAAGGACAGCTTAGCGCACCGGTAGAAGCCTTCGACCCGCTGCTCGAAGAAGCCCTGGTCAGCGCGATCATACTCACGGTCAGCGGTGCGATTTTCTGGTTCTTTACGTGGAACCTGCAAAATGTGCTGGCCCGCACCGCGCGCATTGCCGCACAAACTCGCGCAACAGCCGCCGTCGGTCAAGCGTTATCCCGCATCCTGGATATTGACGAACTGCTGGCAACCGCCGTTGACCTGATCCGCGACCGGTTCGCCTATTATCACGTGCAGATTTTCCTACTCAACGACGCGGGCGACTACGCGAATCTTGCCGCCGGCACCGGTGATACCGGGATCGCGCTGTTGGCCCAGGGATTCCGCGTGCCGGTTGGCTCACGCACGGTTGTCGGGGATGTGGCCCACGCGGGCGAAGACATCTATGTGCCGAACATCCACCAGACTGACTACCAACACGCCGAAGTGCTGCCCGATACCCACTCCGAACTGGCACTGCCGCTGATCATCGGAGATGATACGATTGGCGTGCTGGATATTCAGAGCGCGCGCATTAATGCCTTCTCAAACGAAGATATCGAAGCCATGCGGATTGTCGCCAACCAGGTCAGCCAGGCGGTGCAAAACGCCCGCCTGTTTGAAGCACAGCGCCGTAACCTGCTGCAAAACCGGCGTCTCTTTTTGGAAAGCGAAACCAACCTGCACGAGATCGAACGGCTCAACCGCCAGCTTACCGCCCAGTCATGGGAAGACTACATGCTGGAACGCAACGTCAGCGAGTTCGGCATTCGTATCAGCGGGGACAGCGTAGACGATGCGGTTGAAGCCTGGACCCCCGCCATGCAGCAAGCCATCGAGCGCCAGCGCCCCGTCATGCAGAAAACCGGCAGCGAGCACACACTGGCCGTGCCGGTTGTGATTCGTGGGCAGGCAATTGGCGCGGTCGAGGTTCAACTAGGCGATCACTATAGCCCCGCCGAAGCGCACAGCATGTTACAGGCCATCGTCGAGCGTATGGCCTTCAGCCTGGAAAACGCCCGCCTGTTCGAGCAAGCGCACGTCGCCGCCGAACGCGAACAGCAGATCAACCAGATCGCAACCCAGTTGCAAGGCTTGACGACGGTCGAAGATGTCATGACAACGGCACTCGGCGCGCTGAGCGACGTCTTGCAGGCCGAATACGGGGCTATACGACTGGCAGGTCGTGAAATTCTGTCCGGCGATGCGATGGCATCACCAGCCAACGACCCCAAGCGCAAAACCCAGCAGTCACCCGCCGCCGGTAACGGCATAGACGAAACCGGTGTTGAGTAACCACTATGATTAACCTGATTCGACGACTGATACAACTGCGGGGCACCTACCCCGATCTGATCGAACGCCAGCAAGCCCAACGCCTGTTGATCACCAACCTGGTATGGATTGGCGTGGTGATTATGGCGTTTCCCTGGCTCATCTTGTGGGTCCTGGAACGGCACAAGCTGGACATCCCAACGGTATACGCCCTGATCACGATCCTGCTCGCCCTGGGCGTTCACCAACGGTTGCAAAACGGCCATCTCGAACGAGCGCGCTGGCTGTTTGTACTCAACATGATGGGGGCATCGCTGCTCGCAACCTTCCCGGATTACCGCATTGACTCACCCTTCATCATGCTGATGATCCTGCCTGTGATTGCAGCAGGGGTGCTGCTGCCACGCTCCGGGATGGTCAACGTGGTGGTGATCATGACCATTATTGTGAGCATTGGCGGCCTGATTCAACTCAACTCCGGTATGAAACCCAGCCCCATCGGACCAGACTTCGAGAGCATCAGCGTCACCATTCTACTGATTATCAGCGTCAGTATGGTCAGCACGCTGCTGCTCAGCATCTTTGCCAGCAGCAGCAGCTACGTCATTCGCCAGCGGCAGGATATCGCCGCCCTGGTCGGGATTGTATCCCGTATCAGCACGACGCTGGTCGAGGTTCCCCCGTCCGAAGAAAGACTGAACCGCGCCGCCGAAGAACTGCGCGACGCCCTGGGACTCTACCACGCACAGGTCTTTCTGGCGGACGCCCATACCGGGATGGCCGCGCTCCACGCCAGCACAGGATTTATTGGGCACAGACTGCTCGAAAAAGACAGTCTGAATACACCCGACGAAAACAGCCCGGTCAACGACGCGCTGCGCCGCAAAGCGCCGCTGCTGTTGCAGGCTGACTCCGGAGTACAACCGGCAAGTTTTCTGCCTGCAACCCGCAGCGAACTGCTGCTGCCGCTGCGGGTCGGAAACCTGATGCCGCTGGGCGTCCTGGACCTGCACAGCACGGCCTACGACACATTTTCGGAAGACCTGCAAAACGCCATGATCGCATTGAGTAATCACCTGGCGGCTGCGCTTTACAGCAGCCAACAGACCACTGACCTCAAAACCAGTTATGTGGAACATAGCCAATTGATCGAGCAGCTAGACGCCAGCCAGCGCGAACTGTCACGGCTCAACCGGCAGCTTATCAGCACCACCTGGGGCGAATATTTCTCCGAACGCCCCGACACGGCCCTCGGCTACGAGTGGCGCGACCGCACCATCCAGCCACAGCCGGTCGATACCGATTCGCTGAACCGCGCGCTGGCGGATGGACAGGCGCATCTCGAAAAAGCAGCGTTCGGCGACGTGCTCAGCGTCCCTATCCGGCTGCGCGGGCAAACGCTGGGAGCCATCGAATTTCGCCGCGCCGGAGATCGCCACTGGACCCCCTCCGCGCTGGAAATGGCCCAGGCCGTCGCTGACCGGTTGGCGCTGGCGCTGGAAAACGCACGGCTGTTCGAACAAACCCAGATCACCGCCCAACGTGAACAACTGGTGAGCAATGTCATGTCGGAACTACAGACGACAACCAACCTGCAAACGCTGATCACGCTTGCCGCCCGCGAATTTCAGCAGGCGCTCGGTGCAACACATACGCGGGTGCGCCTGGGCCTGCCAAAGGACACCGCACCGCAGCCACCAGACGGAGACGATCACCATGCTGCCTAGACGCTGGCACTTCAACCGGCTTTCATTGACCCGTAAACTGGCGCTCATTATGGTGCTCGTCGTCGCGCTGCCCGGCATAGTCTTCATGATGCCATATTCGTATCTGCGACACAGCACCGGCATTAAAAACGAACAATCAGCCTGGATGGAAGGCCAGGCCCATGTTGTCTTACAGCATCTTGAGAACACACTCGACGAACTGACCTACAAGCTGGAACGCCAGATTTACCGACCGGCAGACTACGCCGACCTGGAAGAGTATCTTTACCTGGCTCCCTACACGACATCACCTACGGCGCGGGCCGAACTGCAACGCTTCATTGAGCGCAAGGTCACAAACCTGCTCACCGCATCAACGTCGCTGTCACGCATTCGCTTCATGGCCCCGGATGGCACTCTGCTGGTTGATGGGGCGCGCTATTCCGGCGTGATCAACATCCGGCACAGCACCCCACTGCAATCGCGGACGCCCGCCGACAGTATCATCGCGACCACACAATACGGCCCCTGGAATACCGTAACTGAGATTTACGCTGATACACGCAATATCCCGTCCATCGACGTTATCTACACACTGCGCGCGCCCTGGGACTTATTCGGCACCGGGCCGCTGCTGGGATTGGTCGTCTTCACGCAGAACCTGGAACTGGCCGCCGCCGATACCGTACTGCCGGACATTTACGCTGCGTTGGAACTGACCGAACAGCCCGCGTTTGATACACGAGTCTACCTGCTCAGCAGCAGCGGGGCGCTGCTCTCGCCGGATGCCCGGCACATGGCATTCTACGACGCCCGCACCTCCAAAGGTTTCCAGTTAGCCCAGCGCGGCTCAACCGGCATCACCGAATATGACAGCCTGTTGTTTGGCAAAAATGTGCTGGGGTATCGCGCCGGATTCTCACGCACGAACCTGCCACGCTTCACGCTGCTGGTCGAAACCAATCTGAGCGATATAGAATCCAAAGCTATTCGGGGAAGCCTGGGAGCATTTCTGGGCTTTGCGGCGGGATTCCTGACACTGAGCCTGATCGGCCTCTACATCATGCACCAGGCCATCATCCGGCCAATACGCGAGATTGACACGATTGCACGCGAGATCGCGGGCGGCAGCCTCACCCCGGTAGCAAGCACCGATACGCCACAGGATGAAATTGGCCGCCTGGGAGCGTCATTCCACGAAATGTCCGCGCAAATGCTCGATACCATCAACGTGCTGGAACAGCGCGTGGCAGAACGCACCCGCAACCTGGAAATTACGCTGGAGATCGGGCGCGTACTCACCAGCATCCGCGATCTGGATATCCTGCTGGAAGAAGTCGTTAACCTGATTCGTGCGCGCTTCCCGCATATCTACCACGTGCAGGTGTTTCTCATTGATCCGACTACCCACCGCGCGAATCTCCGCGCATCAACGGGGCCGGTGGGCCGTACACTGCTGGAAAAGCGCCATTTCCTGGAAGTCGGCAGCCAGAGCGTCATCGGCAGCGTGACATCCACCGGTAACGCGGTCGTCGCGCTGGATACCTCCAACAACCCGATCCACCGTCGCAACGAGTTTCTGCCTGATACCCGCGCAGAGATGGCCCTGCCGCTGCGCTCCAGCGAGCGCATTATTGGCGCGCTGGACCTGCAAAGCGTCGATCCGAATGCGTTTTCCGATCAGGATGTAGAACTGTTTCAGGGGATGGCAGACCAGATCACCGTTGCGATTGAAAACGCTACATTGTTTGCCGAATCCAACATGCGCCTCAACGAAATTGAACGCCTGAACCGGACCATGATAGACGCGGCCTGGGTCGAAACGATGCGCGCCTATGGGACCGACACACTCAGCGCCGCCATCGGTTCGGAGAACAGCGATTCGGCCAGTTGGAGCGCGCTGCAACAAGACGCCATCCAGAGCGGCGCGATTGCCGAACGCACCGAAGGCGACACCGTGATCATTGCAGTACCGGTCAGGCTGCGCGATCAGGTTCTCGGCGCTATCGAATGGCAGGTTCCGCGTGCGCATTATACCAGCAACACGCGCCGGACTGCCGAAGAACTCTCCAACCGGCTCGCGTTGAGCATTGACAACATTCGCTTGTTTGAAGAAAGCCGCCAGGCGGCGCACCGCGAACAACTGGTGAACCGGATTTCCAGCCAGTTAATCGGGCAAACGGATATCAACCAGATTCTACAGACGGCTGTGCGTGAATTAGGGCTGGCGCTGCGCGTACCGCGCACGGTCATCCGTCTCACGCCATCAGACCTTGAGACATCAAACGACTGATGAACATCATGTCATACTTTCGACGCATCCAGATACAAATCATCGTACTCTTGACGGTCGCCATCGTGACGCTTGCCGCGATCCTGGTCACCGTGCAGCTTAACCAGCAGCGCGATGCCCTGGTCGATGCGACCTATCGCCAGGGACAGATCGCCGGGGGCGCGCTGCGTGAGTCCATCAATGCGCTGCAATCAATGACGCTGACCTTCAACCAGATTCCCGGTGTGCAGAATACCATGGGTCAATCAGAGATAACATGGCTTATGCTGCAACTGGTGCAGAATAACTTGAACCGCTTGTCGGCGGATAATCCCGGAGTCAGCTTCGCGGCGCTGCTCACATCCGAGGGGACGGTGTTCATGCACACTAATTCCATTGTGCAGGGACAGACGGCCCGCAATGTCAACCTGGAAAATATCCCGATTGACGGCACAGTGCGGCGTGCTGTGCCGGGCTATAACGAAGTTTACCTGGTGCGGATGCGTCTAGCCCTGACTGAACCATTTGAACCAGTGGAGTACGATCTCATTGTCGGAATGACAACCCAACCGGTTGATCATGCGCTGCAAAATAATCTCATCGCGGCAATCCAGATAATGTTGGCGGTGCTGCTGATTGCCGTGATCATCGCCGCCCTGCTGATCCGGCAAAGCATCACGCGCCCGCTGCAAACGCTGCGTGCCACCGCGCGCGCGCTCGGCGAAGGCGACCTCACCCGGCGATTACGACCCTCAGGCAGCAGAGAAGTACACGACCTGAGCGAGGTATTCAACCAGATGGGAGAGAACCTGTTCGCTTCTCGCGCCGAACTCGAAAGCCTCTACCAACAGGCGGAAATTAATCTGCGCGAGCACGCGCGCGATCTGGAAATCGCCGCCCAGATTGGGCGCAGTGCCACCAGTTTTCGGGACGTGGATACGCTGCTCTATGAGAGCGTCCAACAGATTCGCGCCCGTTTTGATGCGATCTACCATGCGCAGATTTTCCTGCTGGATGACCTGCACGAGTATGCCGTCCTGGTTGAGAGTACCGGCGATGCGGGCCGGCAATTGCTCGATTTACAGCACAAAATTGAGATCGGTTCGAATTCCGTGATCGGGCGTGTCACCTTAAGCGGCGAAACCGTGATCGCCTCGGATACGCGCAGCGGCACCGTCCCCTGGCGTCCCAACCCGCTGCTGCCGGATACGCGCGCTGAAATGGCCCTGCCGCTGAACATCGAAGAGCGGGTGATCGGGGCGCTGGACGTGCAAAGTGTCGAGCCGGATGTGTTCACCGAGGACATGGTGGAAACCTTCGAAGTGCTCGCCGACCAGCTCGCTATTGCGATTGAGAACGCGCGCCTGCTGTCCGAAACTGAACTGCGCATCCAGCAAATCAACGATCTGAACCAACAGCTTACAGAGAGGTCCTGGCAGCAGTTCTTGACCGAACAACGGGATGACAGCCCGGAAGGCTACAGCTACGACCAGATGCGCATCACGCCGCTAACAGCGGATACCAATTCGTCAGTGGTTGCGGGTCATCTCAAAGTCCCGATCCAGGTGCATAATAAGGCCATCGGCGCGTTGATCACCGAACTGCCCGCCGACCGGCAGCTTTCGCGCAATGAACAACTGCTCGTCGAAGCCGTCGCGGACCGTGTCGCGCTGGCCGTTGAGAACGCACGCCTGTTCGAGCAGACTCAACGTGCGCTGGCGGAAACCGAGCGCCTATACGAGACGGCGCGCACCGTCAGCAGCGCCACCGAACTGGAGGCGATCTTCCAACTGGTCGCCGAGCAGTTGAGCACCGGAGCGCGCATCGATGACATTGCGATCATGCTCTCCGGCCCGGACCCAATGCTGGTACAGTACCTCGAACACGTTTACGCCTGGGATCACGCCGCGCGCGGGCATATCCCCGAAACGGGCGAACGCATCGCCGTACCACCGCTGACATTCTCCGATCAGGATATTCTACCCGTCACGGTTCCCACTGCGTACCATAATCTGACCGCCAACCTGTCCCCGGATCACCCGCTGTACGCCTGGCTGACCAACCGCCAGCAAAACAGCGCGGTGATGGCTCCCATTACTGCCGGTGGACGCTGGTTCGGGCTGCTGGTATGCAGCAGCGTCAGCCAGACGGCCATCAGTCCGGCGTATATCAGTTTTGCCGGGGCGCTTGCCGACCAGCTCGCCCTGGCGATTGAAAACCGCCGTCTCTTCGAAGAAGCCCAAACCGAAGCACGGCGCGCCCGCGCGCTGGCAGAAGCAGGCCAGATCGCCAGCCAGATTGCCGGTGACTACACGCTGGGTCTGACCAACCTGTTCGAAGCTGTTTCCGGTCCCGGCAACTATGATCGCTGGTGGTTCGGCTTGATGAACGAGGACTTCACGCACTTACAGCCGGTGATCGCGCGCGGCATCGAAACAACCGAAACCGTCGATGTACTCAAAGATGAAAATACCCTGGCAGAAGCGGCGCGCATCGGGGAAATTGTGCTGATCAATGATCCACAGGAATATCCCTTCGCCGATGAAGCCAGCGCCGATGTGGTTGCCGATTGGGGCAAACATATCGCCATGCCGGTACGCATTCAAGACGAGGTAATCGGCGTGCTGCTTATCGGGCGCGGACCTGATGATCAGAACCTGGACGAGCGCGACATCCAGCTTGCCGCCACGCTTGCCAGTCAGATCGCGGTCGCCACACAGAACCAGACGCTCTTCACCGAGGCAGAAAGCCAGCGCCAGCGTCTGCAAACCATCGTAGACACCATGCCGACCGGTATCCTGGTGATGGACAACGCGGGACGTGTGATTCTCTCTAATCAGAATCTGATGAACCTGCTCGGACCGGAAATGCATCCTAACAACCCTGAACGCCCGCAGCCCTACCCCATCATCAACGCCACCACCGACGAGCCGTATACACGCCACGAATGGCCTCTAAGCCGCGTATTTAGCAACCACCAGGCGGCCTCGGTAGACGACATGGTAATCGTACACCCGGATGGATCACGCATCAGTGTGCTGGCCCAGGCCGCCCCGATCTATGACCAACACGGCAACGTCACCGCAGCCGTTGGCGCATTTCAGGATATCACCCACTTGCAGGAACTGGAACGCGCCCTGCAAGAGAGCCTGCGCGAAACGACCACACTCTACGAAGCCAGCCGCTCGATCTCGCGCGCGACCAGCATGGATGAACTGCTCCAGGCCACACTTGGCTACATGAACACGCTGCAACCCGATCAAGCCTATATTTTCCTGTCCAGCCGTGCCGCAGGTCCAGCGTCCGAACCTGCCACACTGGTCGCGCAGCACCCAGGCGATATCGAACCCGCGCTTGATGCCCACTCACTGTCGCCGCTCTTCACCGAAACAAACATCGTGATGAACCGTGAAAACGCCAGTGGCTCTATCGCGCAGTGCCTGGATAAGCTTGGTATCGTGACCATTGGCAGTTTCCCGTTAAGCGTGCGCGGCCAGATCAACGGGTGGTTGGTGATCGGGTTCCAGGAAACGCAAAACGTCACGCGCGAACAACGTCGTTTCCTGACCACGCTGGCCGATCAAGCCGCAGTCACGATTGAAAACCAACGCCTGCTGCAACAAACCTCCCGCGCGCTGGAAGAAACCGCCGTGCTCTACCACGCCAGCCGCACCATTTCCGAGGCCGAAACCGCCGAAGACATCCTGCGGGCCTTCATAGAAAACACAACCGCGCACGACCTGACCTATGCCGCGCTGTACGTTCTGCTTGGCGAAAGCGCCAGCGTATCCTATGCGGCTATCGAACTCATCGCGCAGCATACCACACATGCTGACGCCGATCTTGTTGGCACACGCTACCGCATCGATCAATTCCCGTTCTGGCGCGAAATCCACCAGGAACAGACTACGCACATCGCCGCGCTCGACCGCGCAGAAAACCTGCTGGACAGCACAGAAAACGCCCTGCACGCGCTGAATGTTCAGGGGGCGATGATCATCCCGCTGCAAGCCGGCGACCGTCTGCTGGGCGGCATTGTGCTCGGCAGATCGCAGCCCTGGCCCCAGGTAGAAGACGAAACGCGCATCTATGAAGCACTCGCCGACCAGGCCGGAGTCGCGCTCGAAAACATCCATCTTTACCAGCAAACGCAGCAGCGCGCGCGCCAGCTTGCCACCTCAGCGGAGATCAGCCGCGCGGTGACCTCGATCCTGCATCTTGACGAACTGCTGCCCCAGGTCGTGAATGAGATTCGCAAGGGGTTCGGATACGATCACGTGCAGGTCTTCCTGGTCAGTGAAGACAGGGCACGCGCGAACCTTGTCGCATCGACCGGTGAAGCTGGTCGCCAACTACTCGAATATGAGCACCATCTCAAGGTCGGATCGCATTCGGTGATCGGGCAGGTTACGGCACTGGGCACGCCGCAAATCGCGCTCGATACCGCCGATGCGCGCGTGGTCCACCAACCCAACCCGATCCTGCCCAACACACGGTCCGAAATGGCGCTGCCCCTGATCGCGCGCGGACAGATTCTCGGCGCGCTGGATGTGCAAAGCAACCAATCCGGCGCATTTACCGAAGAAGACACACGTGTCCTGGCCGCGCTCGCAGACATGGTAGCAACGGCGATTGACAATGCACAATTATTTGAGTTAGCCGAATCGCGTGCCGAAGAAATGGCCTTTCTGTTCAACATCACCACCGCCGCCGCCATCTCAACCGACCTGGACGAATCGCTGTCCCAGGTAGCGCAAAAACTCCAGGCAACCATGCAGGCAACCAGCGTCAGCATTTACCTGCCTAGCGGCCCCGGCAACGAATTGGTACGCGGGGCCAATGCCGGGGAACAAGGGCCGGAAACCCAGCACAGCCGCGTTTCGATAGATCGCGGGCTGGTTGGTTGGATCGCCCGCAAGCAGCAGCCTATCGTGATCGACGACATTTCCCAGGACCCGCGCCGCCTGGAAGAAAGCAGCAACGCCCGCGCCGTGATGGGCGTTCCCCTGCTCAGCGGTGGCGAACTGGTGGGCGTGCTCACGGTTGAAAGTGACCAGGTGGACACTTTCAATACCAACGACCTGCAACTGCTGCAAACGCTCAGTGGTTCGCTCTCCGGCATCATTCAGAGTTCGCGCCTTCTGGTTGAAATGCAGGCCATTAACGATCAGTTGATGGAAGTAGACCGGCTGAAGACCAACTTCCTCGCGGCCATGAGTCACGAGCTGCGCACGCCGTTGAACTCGATCATCGGCTTCTCGCGCGTGATCCTGAAAGGCATTGACGGGCCGCTGACTGAAACCCAGGAACAAGACCTCGGCACCATCTACGAAAGCGGTAAACACCTGCTCGGTTTGGTGAATGACATCCTCGATCAGGCCAAGATCGAAGCGGGCAAAATGGAGTTGGAGTTCAAATACTTCAAGCTCGATGATGTGATTAAAGGCGTAATGTCGTCGGCGGTTGGGCTGACCCGCGAAAAACCGATCCAACTGCACACACACATTGAAGGACCGCTGCCGGATGCCTACGGCGACGAATTCCGCACGCGGCAGGTGCTGCTCAACCTGGTATCCAACGCCGCCAAGTTCACCGAAGAAGGCAGCATCACCGTCCTGGCATTCCCGGTTGAATATCGCGGAAGGCAGTATATTCAGGTTTCGGTGATCGATACGGGTATCGGCATCGCGCAGGAAGACATGTTCAAGCTGTTTGAAGCCTTCCAACAGATAGACAACACTCTGACGCGCAAAGTTGGCGGGACCGGTATGGGTCTGCCGCTGGCAAAGTCGTTCACAGAACTCCAACGCGGGCGATTGTGGGTAGAAAGTGAAGTCGGCGTGGGATCGACCTTCAGTATCATCATACCGGCTGAACCCATTTCCAACGAGCAGGTCATTGACGACAGTGACGAGCGAGCGGTTGGTATGCCCCTTTCGCCGGCTCCTGTACCGCTGCGCTCGTCGGTCGTGATGGAAGCCGCAGCAAACACGGCACAGCGTACCGACGTATCCCCCAGGGACAATTTGCCCTCCAGTGCTCCACGCCCGACCCGAACGGCGCTGGTGATCGAAGATAACGAC
>CAZMNL010000005.1:17077-23922 GCA_964567525.1 uncultured Anaerolineaceae bacterium | reverse complement strand
GCCGCGGATGGTGATCCTTGACCCGCTGCCACCATTTCTTCGCTCGTCGTCGATTTAGGCTACGCCAAGAAAATAATTACCCCATCCCCCACAACCCCTTCCCTCAGGGAAGGGGAGCAAAGGCCAACTCATTTGGGTGATTTATTTCCTGGATCAGCCTTAGTCGCCACCACAACCGCGCCAATTGATACGCCACCAGCCCTATCATCACATATTCGATCGTCTGTCTTGCGTCGGCCATGACACCTGCTCACTTGGTCTATTCACAAAAAACGCCCGCAGTTTACTGCACTGCGCGCGTTTGTCAAGTTTGTCCGACTGAGCCACAATTATCTTACAGCTTGCGCGGTAGTACCCCCGGCTGCGGATTATGCGTCCCGGCGCGTGGCGATCTCCAGGATCGTTTCGATGCGCGCGACCATATCCGCCGGGTTGGGGTGCAGCCCGTCCATCAGCAGCGCGCTCTCATACAACTGCTCGATCACCGGCTCGATCAGCGCGGCATCGGCATCCGCCGCGAGCCACGCCGCGAGGTTGTGGATCAGCGGGTGGCGGCGGTTCAGTTCCAGAATTTTACGCGGGACTTCGTACTCTTTTTCTAGAATGCGATACACACGCTGGATGTGCTGGTCGGGCTGGCCGTCCGGCGCGACCAGCCGCACCGGGTGCCCGCGCAGCACCTTTGATTCGCGGACTTCGGTCACACGCTCACCGAGTACGTCCGCGAAGTGCTGGCGCACGGCCTCGAACGGTTCCTCGTCCACCTGCGCGGCGGCGTCCTCTTCGGGCAGGTCGGGCAATTCCAACCCGGCATCATCGATGTTTTGCAGCGGCTTACCGTCGTACTCCGGCAGGTTCATCAACATGAAGCTGTCCACCGTCTCGGTCAGGAACAGCACTTCGAGATCGCGCGCCAGGAACGGGTCCAGGTGCGGGCTGTTGCGCACGGAGGACAGGTCATCGGCCAGGATGTAGTAAATGTGTTCCTGGTCGTCCTTCATGCGCGCGACGTAATCCGCCAGTGAGACGGTCGGCGTCTGGCCGTCGCTCACCGTCGAGTGGAAACGCAGTAGCTTCGCCAGCCGGTCCGCGTCGCCCGCTTCTGTCGCAACGCCTTCTTTCAGGAAGATGCCGAACTCGCGCCAGAACTGCGCGTACCGGTCCGGCTCGTCCTGGGCCAACTGCTCGAATTCACCCAACAGTTTTCCCTTGATCGATTGCCCGATGCGCTTGATCGTGCGCGTGGCCTGCACGGACTCGCGCGCCACGTTCAGCGGCAGGTCTTCTGAGTCCACCACGCCATCGACAAAGCGCAGATAGTGCGGCAGAAAGTCCTTGTTATATTCCTGGATCAACACCTTGCGGGTGTAGAGTTTCAAACCGTGATCGGTGCGCAGCGCGAACAGCCCCCGGTCGGGGCTTTCCGGTGCGTACAGGACGCTGTAGAACTGGACCGGCGCATCCGAGACGATGTGCAGGTGCAGCAGCGGGTCGCGGTGATCGAGCGTCAACTGGCGGTAGAAGTTGTTGTAATCCTCGTCGGAAACATCACGCGCGGGCGTGCGCCAGAGCGCAGTTTGCTGGTTGACGACCTCATCGCCCAGGTAGATCGGGAAGGTGATGAAGTCCGAATGCTTTTTGATGATGCTGCGCAGGCGGAAAGATTCCAGGAACTCGGCGGCGTCGTCCTTGAGATACACCGTGATCGCCGTGCCGCGTGTATCCTTGTCCGCCGGGTCGATGGTGTAAGTGGTGCTACCGTCGGAAGTCCATGCCCACGCGCGGTCGTTCGGGTGGAACGAACGCGACGTGACGGTGATTTTTTCCGCAACCATGAACACCGCGTAGAAGCCAACGCCGAACTGCCCGATCAGGTCGGCGGCAGGGACACGCTGCGCGGCCTGCATCTCTTGCAGGAACTTCGCCGCGCCCGACTGCGCAATCGTGCCCAGATTCTCGATCAGTTCGTCGCGGTTCATGCCGATGCCGCTGTCGGAGATCGTCAGCGTGCCCGCGTCGGCGTCCGCCTCAATGTGAATTGCCAGTTCGGTTTCGGGGTCGATCACTTCGCGGTTGCTGAGCATCTCGAATTGCATCCGGTTCAGCGCATCCGAGGCGTTGGAGATCAACTCGCGCAGAAAGATTTCCTGGTCCGTGTAGAGCGAATGAACCAGGATATGCAACAACTGTTGAATTTCCGCTTGAAAAGTATACGTTTCCTGTTGCTGACTCATCGTGTCTGAATCCCCCGGCAAATACTAACGTCTGCTTGTAGATACCATAGATATATCGGATTCGCTTCAGATTGCCGTAAAAAGCGCGTTAGAAGTCCGCGATTAGCGGATGGAACGGCTCTATTGCCCTGCTCAACGGCACTCGAATAGCTTGACTAAACGGATATAGCCTTGATAGTATATTCAGAGAGCGCTCTCTCATATTATTGGACCCTCACCGCCAAACGAGCGTAATCGAGCGGCTTTTCAAGAAATTTGAGGTACGTGATGGAACAGAAGAACAATGTTACGGGATGGCGCTTTACAGACGGGCACGGCACGTTTTCGCTGACGGCCCCGCATCATACGACGGGACTCTATTTTCCACTGGTAAACGACAGCGGGTTGATGTCCGCCATTACGCCCACACTGCACGGTGACATCAAAACCGGGCAAAACGCATTTCTAACAGCCCCCGTCTCTCTCGAAGACCTGCATAACACGCGCTCGGCACGTAATTTCTGGGTGTATATCGATGGATACGGCCCCTGGTCAGCCACCGGCAATTCTGCCCGGCACATTGCAGACGATGACGATCAGGTCACGCTGGAAGCCGGGCTGCTGTGGCACAAGGTCACGCGCGAAAACGCGGCGGCGGGGCTGCGCGCCGACATCACGAACGTTGTGCCCATGATGGGACACAACGTGGAGCTGATGCGCGTGTCACTCACCAATATCACCGCGCACCCGCTGACACTGACGCCAACCACCGCGATCCCGATCTACGGGCGCTCTGCGGATAATTTGCGCGATCACCGGCATGTAACCTCGCTGCTGCACCGTATCACAATCCATCCTGCCGGGGTGATCGTTCAGCCCACGCTGGCCTTTGATGAACGCGGCCATGTTGCCAACACCACGCGCTACGGCGTGTTTGGCTGCACATCCGAGAGCGCGCTGCCTGCCAGCTTTATTCCCGTACTCGAAGACTTTATCGGCGAGGGGGGCAGTCTGGTATGGCCCCAGGCCATCACCGCACCGGAATGCGTCAGAGGGGTCGGGGCCGGGTACACGGTCGATGGTTATGAGGCGATTGGCGCGCTGCGTTTTGAGCCGGTTACGCTGGCGGCTGGCGAAACGGCCACGTATATTCTGATGCTCGCCATCCTTGAGCCGGACGACGATCCTGACCAGTGGATCAACACCTACAACAGCGCCGCAAAATTCACCGCCGCCCTGGAGTCGTGCCAATCCTACTGGCGCGACAAGGCCGCCGCGCTCACCTTCCACACCGCCGATGAAACCTACGATCAATGGCTGCGGTGGGTGGGAATTCAACCGCTGCTGCGGCGCTTATTCGGCAACTCGTTCCTGCCTGCCCACGACTACGGGCGCGGCGGGCGCGGCTGGCGCGATCTGTGGCAGGACTGTCTCGCGCTGCTGCTCACTGAACCGGACGACGTGCCCGATCTGTTGTTCAGCAGTTTTGCGGGGGTGCGTTTTGATGGCAGCAACGCCACGATCATCGGGGCGAAACCAGGCGAGTTTGTGGCTGATCGCAATAACATTCCGCGCGTGTGGATGGATCATGGGGCCTGGCCGTACCTGACCACGCACTTGTATATCGACCAGAGCGGCGATCTCGACTTCCTGCTGCGCGAGCAAACCTACTTCAAGGATACACATATTGATCGCTGCACCGCGCACGACGCGCAGTGGCAGCCGCAGCAAGGAACACACCTGCGCACACACGCCGGAGAAACTGTGTGCGGCAGTGTGCTGGAACACTTGCTGGTCCAACACCTGACGGCGTTTTTTCACGTGGGCGAGCATAACATCATCAGGCTGGAAGGAGCGGACTGGAACGACGGTATGGACATGGCGCGCGAACGCGGCGAAAGTGTCGCCTTCACCGCGCTTTATGCCGGCAACCTGGCGGGATTGAGCGCGTTGATCACGGCGCTGGCTGAACGCGGACATCATCATGAGATCGCGCTGGCGGCGGAGCTTGTGCCGCTGTTGGATACGTTGACCGATCCGGTAGATTACGCGAGCGTGGAGGCGAAAACGCAGCGCCTCGCGCATTATTTCACTACCTGCGCGCGCACGCTTTCCGGGGAAAAAGTTACGCTGGCGCTACACGATATTGCCGCCGATCTGGACGCCAAAGCCGCCTGGTTGTTTGACCACCTGCGGCGGCAGGAATGGATCACCGACCGGGCAGGGCTGGCGTGGTTCAATGGCTACTACGACAACGACGGAAAACGTGTAGAGGGCGATCATGTGAATGGCGTGCGTATGACGCTCATCGGGCAGGTGTTCACGCTGATGGGCGGCATCGCCACCGGTGCCCAGGCGCGGGAAATTGTACGCGCGGCAGACACGTACTTGCTGGAACCGGCGCTGGGCGGCTACCGGCTTAATACGGACTTTGGCGAAGTCAAAACCAACCTGGGGCGCTGTTTTGGCTATGCATTCGGGCACAAGGAAAACGGCGCGATGTTCAGCCACATGGCCGTGATGTACGCCAATGCGCTGTACAAACGCGGCCTGATACACGCCGGGCACAGGGTGTTGGCGGGCATTTTTGAGCACTGCGGCGACTTCGCCACCAGCCGCATGTATCCCGGCATCCCCGAATATATCAACGCGCGCGGGCGCGGGATGTACACCTATCTCACCGGCTCGGCGAGTTGGCTGCTGCTCACACTCACAAATGAGGTGTTCGGCGTCAAGGGTAGCCTGGGCGATCTTGTGCTGGCTCCGCAGTTGCTCAGCGAACAGTTTGATACTGCCGGGAGCGCTGCGATCAACGTCACATTTGCCGGGCGCGTGCTGCGTATCACCTATCACAATCCCACGCGGTTAGACGCCGGGACATACCGCATCGGCGCTGTGACGCTGGACGGGAAGCCGGTACAGGTGACACCGGATAACACAGGCGTGCATATTGACCGGGCAATACTTACCGCACTTGACCCGGTACAATCCCATACTTTCGATGTCGAATTAGTGACTCTTTGAGGGGGACCTAATGTCCAAATTGCTTGAAATCAGCGCATTTGATGGCGTAGGCTACTTACCATTGGTGGATTATGGCGCATGGCGTGTAGCAATGCTGCGCTACGAGCCTAACCTCGCGGCGGGTGCGATCTGTACCATGCAGCGGCACGACGAAACGGACGAAGTGTTTGTCCTGCTGGCCGGGCGTTGTATCCTGTTCCTGGGGGCGGGCGATGGGGAAGTGACCACGATTGAAGCCGCCGATATGGAACCGCTCAAGCTTTATAACGTCAAGCGCGGCGCATGGCACACCCACACGCTGAGCGAGGATGCCAGCGTGTTGATCATCGAGAACCGCGACACCACCGAGGCGAACTCGCCCGTGAGCGAACTCACGACCGCGCAGCGCGCCGAACTCGTCGCCCTCACCGGGCAACTGTGGCCCGCCACCTGAGGGGGTACAGACCTGATGTCCACAGCATTTTTTGATGACCAGGCGCGTTTTGTCATCCCTGACTATACCCAGACCCCGCCGTTTGCCAGTTTTCTACCGGGCATTGCGGGACGGTCGGGGATTCCGATGTGGGTGTTTTATGTCAACCGGGGACAGGCGATTGCCAGTTTCGGCGTGGCGAGCAAGGACACCCCCATTGTCGAGTTCGAACCCGCGAACAAAGCTTACCGCAATGTCGCCCATACCGGCTTCCGGACGTTTATCACGCTCAACGGTGCTTACTACGAACCGTTTGGCGCGTTGACCGGGGCGGAGTCCGTCCAGCGCCGGATGCATATCGGCACAAACGAGCTTGAACTGCAAGAGTTTTCACCGCTGCGCGCTCTGCGCGTCACCGTGCGCTATTTCACGCTGACCGGTGAACCATTCGCCGGGTTGGTGCGGCAGGTCACTTTCGCCAACGAGGGCACGACCGCCGCCGATCTGCGTGTGCTGGACGGTCTGCCCGCGATCATGCCCTTCGGCGTTACCAATACCATCCTCAAAGAGCTTTCGCGCACTGCGGAAGCCTGGATGGGCGCGTCAAACCTTGCGCAGCAGGTCCCGTTTTACCGTCTGCGTTCGAGCATCGTGGATAAAGTGGAGGTCGAAGGGTACGCGGCGGGGCACTTCTACACCGCGTTTGACGCGCACGGACGCCTGCCCGCCATCGTCGATCCGGATGTGATTTTCGGCGCGAATACCAGTCTCAGCCAGCCGGATCACTTTTTGGCGTTGGGGTTGGATGACCTGCTGACGCGCGAACAAATCACCGTCGGTAAAACTCCGTGTGGATTCTTCGCGGCTGAGCGCACACTCTCGCCCGGCGCAGACTGGACCCTGTACAGCGTGGTCGGGCATGTGAACAGCCTGGACGTTTTACAGCGCCACAGTGCGCGGATCAGCGACCCGGCATACATCACCGGGCAGCACCAGGCTGCACGAACCCTGGTCCGCGCGCTAACCGATCATGTGGCCGTACAAACCAGCGAGCCGCGTTTTGATGCTTATACGCGCCAGACGTTTCTGGATAACGTGCTGCGCGGCGGTTGGCCGGTGCTGATCGGCGCGGAAGACCGTCCGGTGGTGCAGCACATTTACTCGCGCAAGCACGGCGATCTGGAACGCGATTACAA
>CAZMNL010000005.1:0-17067 GCA_964567525.1 uncultured Anaerolineaceae bacterium | reverse complement strand
TTTACCTCGCGCCGGAATACTACTCGCAGGGCAACGGCAACTACCGTGACGTGAACCAGAACCGGCGCGAAGATGTTTGGTTGAATCCGCGCGTGGGCGCTTACAACATTCAAGCGTTTATGAACCTGCTGCAAGCGGACGGTTATAACCCACTCGTGATCGATGGCAACCGCTTCACCGTGCCGCCGGAACACCACGCTGCGATCCTGGCGTATGTCGATCAACCTGCGCCACTCATCGCGTTTTTGCAATCGCCGTTCACGCCGGGCGCGCTGTTGAATTTTATCGAGGCGGCGGAAGTCGGGCTGCGTATATCGCCGGAAAGTTTTCTGGCGCAGGTCCTACACGACGCCGACCGGGATTTTATCGCGGAGCCAGGCGAAGGCTACTGGATCGATCACTGGACCTACAATCTCGACCTGATCGAGAACTATCTCGCCATCTATCCCGAAACCCAAACGTCCCTGTTGTTCGAGACACCAGCGTACACTTTTTACGACAATCCGCATGTCGTGCAGCCCCGCGCGCGCAAAACGTTTCTGGCAGGCGAGCGCGTGCGCCAACTGGATGCTGTCATTTACGATCACGAAAAAGCCGCGTTAATCGCCGCGCGCAGCCGTGCCCCGAATATCATGCGCGCGGCACATGGGCGGGGCGAAATCTTCACCACGACCCTGTTTGCCAAGCTCGTAACGCTGGCAGTCGTGAAGTTTGCCACGCGCGATCCCTACGGCATGGGGATCGAAATGGAAGCGGGTAAACCGGGCTGGTACGATGCGCTCAACGGACTGCCGGGTCTGTTCGGTGCGTCTATGCCGGAAACCTTCGAACTCGTGCGGCTGCTGGCGTTCCTGCGTGCTGTGATTCAAGCGCAGGACCCCGCGCGCGGGGTCCTGCTGCCCGTCGAACTGCACGACCTTTTACACGCCATAGCGCACACGTTGGAGCAGCACTCCGGCGATACCTTCGCGTACTGGGATGCAATCAGCACGGCGCGAGAAACCTACCGCGCGCAGATTCGGCTGGGGTTTGAGGGCATAACGCACGCGAGCACGCTGGATGAACTGGACGCCCACTTCGCCGCATTCGAGCGCCGCCTACAGGCCGGGATCGCGCGCGCCGCTGCCATGAACGACGGAATCCCACCGACGTATATCGCGTATACCGCCGAACAGTATGAGATCATCGACTCCGCACCTCATACGCCTGAACGCCAGCCGGTGCGCGTGACAACGTTTGCCCCGCAAGTGCTGCCGCTGTTCCTGGAAGGGCCGGTCCGCGCGCTGAAGATCGCCCCGGACCTTGCCGCCGCGCAAAGGCTGCACACCCAGGTACGTGAGAGCGCACTCTTTGATCGTGCTTTGCAGATGTACAAGGTCAACGCCCCACTTGCGGATCAGCCGCTTGATATCGGGCGGGCGCGCGCCTTCACGCCGGGATGGTTGGAGAACGAATCAATCTGGCTGCACATGGCCTACAAATACCTGCTCGCGCTGCTCAAAGCGGGCCTGTATGACGCATTCTACGCGGATTTTAAGTCGTCGCTGGTTCCGTTCCTGGACCCGGCCATTTACGGGCGCAGCCCGCTAGAAAACTCGTCGTTTATCGTGAGCAGCGCGCACCCCGATACGTCTTTGCACGGGCGCGGCTTTGTGGCGCGGCTGAGCGGTTCCACCGCCGAGTTTCTGAGTATTCTGCATCACATCATGGCCGGACCGCAGCCGTTCGCGCTGCACCAGGGCGACCTGATCTTGCAGTTTCAACCGGTCCTGCCGGGATGGTTGTTTGATGCTGCGGGGGAAGTGCATTTCACCTTTTTGGGGCATACGCGCGTCACATATGTGAATCCTGCGCGCTGCGATACGTTCGGCCCGGATGCCGTGACCATTCAGCAGATCGAACTCACCGGGACAGATGGGCGGCGAATAGCATTCACCGGCGAGCTCATCGGCGCGCCACATGCGCAAAATGTGCGCGCGGGCCGGGTGAAAGCTATTCGAATCACATTGGCGTGAACTGGTTGACAGTGATTTTCAAACTTGCTATACTGATCTCTAGAGAGCGCTCTCACAATCTTTAAAGAGTCTTTTGGGCGACGGAAATTTTTATGAATCGCAAGCTCACGCTCGAAGAAATCGGACGACTCGCCGGGGTATCTCGCGCCACGGTATCGCGTGTTGTCAATAAGCACGAGACGGTAACCCCTGATCTGCGCGAGCGCGTCGAAAAGGTCATCGCAGAAACCGGCTTCCAGCCGAATCTGGCGGCGCGTTCGCTTGCGTCCCAGCGCTCCAACATTCTCGGCCTGATTATCCCCAGTATCGCGCAAACACTCTTCACCGATCCGTATTTTCCTGTACTGATTCAGGGCATCACGCAGGCGTGCAACCAGCGCGATCACACCCTGTCGTTGTTCGTATTCTACTCTCCAGGGGAACAACAGCGCATTTACCAGCGCGCGACGCAGTCCGGGCTGGTCGATGGGTTAATCGTCACCTCAGATCAGATTCACGATCCCTTGCTTGATATGCTTCACAAGCGGCAAATGCCGTTTGTCTATGTTGGACGCCCCGCCACGATTGAGGGAACGAATTTTGTCGATGTTGATAACGTCGGCGGGGCACAGGTTGCCACCAACCACCTGATCCGCCAGGGCTGCGAACGAATTGCCCATATTGGCGGGCCGCTGGATACGAATGTCGGCCTGGACCGCCTGGAAGGCTACCGTATCGCCTTGCAGGAACGCGCCCGCCCGGTGGATGAGGCTTTGATCGTCAGCGGAGATTTTACCGAAGACAGCGGTTACACTGCGATGCGTAAGCTGTTGTCGCAGCGGCCCGATGCCGTGTTTGTCGCTTCGGATACCATGGCCGTTGGCGCGATTGAAGCGATCAGGGAAATGGGGTTGCGCGTGCCGGATGATATCGCCATTGTAAGTTTCGATGATCTGTCACCTGCCGAAACGGCCAATCCCCCCCTGACTACAATCCACCAACCGGTCCTTCAAACCGGCAAACTGGCGGTTGAAACCCTGCTGGATGTGCTGGAAGTTGGGGCCGAGCCTTCACGTCATATTATTTTGCCAACAAAACTCGTGATTCGTGCGTCCTGTGGCGCGCTTGCCGTCCGGATGTAAAGGTTCTGTGCGGTAGGCTGAAACATGTTGGAGAAAGGAGTTCGATGGGACGGTGTTTTTTTGTACTGCTGAGAGAGCGCTCTCTTAAGTTCGATAGCGCTGCCTGACCAAAATCGTGTTGCATAAGTTATAAGGAGTACTATTCCCATGCGTAAGTCCCATTTTGCTTTGTTGGCGAGCCTTGTGCTCGTCGTGGCCTTCATGGCCGGTACCGTTGGTTACGTGCCGGAAGCACAGGCCCGTGATCGTGTTCAGGTTCGTTGGTTTGTCGGTCTGGGGGCCGGTTCGGATGCTCCGACCATCCCCGCGCAGGAAGCTTTTGTCGAAAAATACAACGCATCACAGGACGAAATCGAACTGGTTGTGGAATTCGTCGATAACAACGCGGCGTATGACATTCTCAACACCCAGCTTGCTTCCGGCAACGCACCTGACATCGTCGGCCCGGTGGGGATTCGCGGTCGCGCGTCTTTCCCTGGTGCCTGGCTCGACCTGGAACCGCTGATCGAGGAAAACAACTACGACCTGAGCGACTTCGATCCGGCGCTGGTCGATTTCTACCGCACCGAAGATGGTCTGGTGGGCCTGCCCTTCGCGGTGTTCCCGTCCTTCACCTTCGTGAATAAAGACCTGTTTGATGAAGCCGGAGTTCCCTACCCGCCCCAGGAATACGGCGCAACCTACACCGACTGGAACGGCGAAGAACGCGAGTGGAACATCGACACGCTGACCGATCTGGCAATGTACATGACGGTTGACGAAAACGGCAATGACGCCACCATGGAAGAATTCGACCCCGAAGCGATTGTTCAGTTTGGCTTTGGCGTCCAGTGGGCCGATCTGCGCGCGCGCGCTACCCTGTTTGGCCCAGGCAGCCTGGTTGATGACGAAGGCAACGCCCAGATGCCGGAAAACTGGCGCGAGGCGCTGCACTGGAACTACGACGCGATGTGGGAAGACTGGTTCACGCCCAACGCGGTCTACAATGGCAGCGACATCATGAACACCGGCAACTGGTTCGAGTCCGGCAACATGGCGATGGCGCAGGTTCACCTGTGGTACGCGACGTGCTGCATGTGGGGCCTGGATGCAAACTGGGATATCGCGGTTGTGCCGTCCTACAATGGCACCACCACCGCCAAGCTGCACGCGGATACCTTCTCGATCACCAAATCTAGCAAGAACCCTGATGCTGCGTTTGAAGTTCTCACGTACATGCTGGGCGAAGGCGCAGGCGAACTGGCGCAGATTTACGGCGGTATGCCGGCCCGTATTAGCTTGCAGGACTCGTTCTTCGACACCCTGACCGAGAACGAATTCTTCGCTGACGTGAACTGGGATGTTGCCGTGCAGAGCTTGAGCTACCCCGACAACCCGAGCCACGAGGGTGAAATGCCCGCGTTCCTCGAAATCAGCGACCGCTACGGGCAGTTGACGCAGTTGATGGAAGCTGAACCGGGACTCGACCTGGATGCTGAGATCGACAAGATGATTGAGGATATTCAGAAAATCCTGGACAGCCAATAAGAATCACAGCTAACGTCGTTAAGCTGTAATTGTGGGCCTGATGGACAGGGAAGTCGCCAAACTCCAGTTTCCATCAGGCCCGACAACACCCGCCATTATAGCAGGATAAATCGAGATTCTCCTGCCGCAGTTAGTGTTCCAGGATAAAAGCGATGACATCTATAGATATGGACCTTGCGCCAAATCACACAACCAGCGTGCGTCGAAAAGGGCTAAACCTGCGGCAGCAGGAGGCCAAATGGGGGTTTATCTTCATCAGCCCCTGGTTAATTGGCTTCTTGATCTTTACAGTGATGCCGATGGTTGTGTCATTTGGGTTTTCGCTGTACGACTTCCAGCTTGCCACGCCGGATGAAGCGCACTTCATCGGCTTCAATAACTGGGAACGCGCGCTGTTTAACGACGATCTGGTCTGGAAAGGGTTTCGCGTCACCTTTGTCTTTACAGTCATTTCGATCCCGATTGGCACGCTATCCGCATTTCTGCTGGCCGTGCTGCTGAACTCGAAGTATTTGATTGGACGCAATGTTTTTCGCACGCTATTCTACGCGCCGACGATGGTCCCCCTGATCGCCAGCATTTTGATCTGGAACAGCGTACTCAATGCCCATACAGGGTGGATTAACCGGTTTATTCAAGACATCACAGGATACAACGCCGTTGGTGTCGATGGTATCCGTTGGTTGGATGAACCCGGTTTAGTTTACTTTGCCTACACGTTTATTGGCTTGTGGGGCATCGGCAATGCCGTGCTGATCACGTTGGCCGGTTTGCAGGGCGTCCCGACCGAACTTTACGAGGCCGCTGAAATTGACGGCGCAGGATGGGCGCGGCGGTTACGTACAATCACGGTCCCCATGATTTCCCCGGTTATTTTCTACAACCTGGTGCTGGGCTTGATCGGTTCGCTGCAATACTTCATTGTGCCTTACGTGCTTAACCAGGGCAATGGGTATCCCAAAGGCGCAACACGCTTCTACATGATCCATCTCTATAAGCAAGCGTTCGGCTTTGCCAATATGGGCTATGGCGCTACCCTCGCCTGGCTGATGTTCATCGTGGCGCTGATCATGACGATTGCGTTATTCGGAACGGCCCGCTACTGGGTCTACTATTCAGGTGGGGAGCAGCGATAACATGGCTACCGCAACCCAAACCGCCGACCGGCAATTTTTGCAGATCGCTCGCCAGCGCCGCAAACTGTTGATGCATGCCGCCATCACGCTCTTTGCGCTGATTATTCTATCGGTTTACCTGATGCCGCTGGTATATGGCGTTGTCACCTCGCTCAAAACCAAAGAGCAAACGTCCGACGCACGCGCCCCCTTGCTGCCCAGCGAGATCGTTACCGTCACAATTAAGGGTGAAGAATACGAACTCTATGAAGTCCCCACAGAAGCCGGTATGCAGGAACTCGCGCTGTTCAAAAAAGGGCGCAGAAGCAGCGAGTTCCTTGATCCGAATAATCCCGATGCTGAACCCATTGAGTGGGAAGGGGCCTGGCGACAGCTTGATCCTGTAACGGAACTTTCGTTACAGTGGCAGAACTACGAAGAAGCGTTCAATACCATCGACTTCTTGCAGTTGCTCGGCAATACCGTGATGTATGCGTTTGTGACCATGATCGGCGCGGTCGGATCAGCGGCTTTCGTGGCCTATGGCTTCGCGCGGTTTCGCTTCCCTGGGCGGAATATTCTGTTCATCTTGTTGATGTCCACCATTATCCTACCACCACAGGTGACGCTGATTCCGCAATATGCGTTCTTCACGAATACGTTGAACTGGGGCGGCACGTGGAAACCACTGATCATCCCGCAGTTTTTTGGCAACGCTTACAATGTTTTTCTGCTGCGCCAGTACTTCCTGACCATCCCGCGCGAGATGGAAGAAGCCGCGCGCATTGATGGCGCAGGCCCCATTCAGACGTTCATTCGCGTCATTTTGCCGCAGGCTGTCCCGGCATTAACCGCCGTGTGCCTGTTCCACTTCTTCTTCGCCTGGAACGATTTCTTCGGGCCGTTGATCTACCTGACAGGCGCGCAGGAAAAATTCCCGATTGCGGTCGGGTTGAACTACTTCAATGGGGTATACAACACCGAACCGCAGCTCATTCTGGCGGCCTCCGTGATGACGATGATCCTGCCGCTGACGATCTTCTTTATTGCGCAGCGTGTGTTCATTCAGGGGATTGTTATCACAGGGGTTGATAAATAGTGCCTACTATAGCTTTTCAGAAAACGTTACAGATAACGTGTCTGATCACAACTTGCGCACGGGATTTACCTCACCCCCCGGCCCCCTCTCCACACGCGGAGAGGGGGAGAACGGGAGCGGTTAAGTCCCCTCTCCGGAAGCTGGAGGTGTGTGCTTCGCACACGCGGGATTATAGGGGTGAGGTAAATCCCGTGGATTCCGAAACATTTTCTGAACTTCTATAAATCGCATTGGAAACATGTTTGATAGGAGATGTAACCCGCATGAAACGCTTTATTCCGCTTAGTATGCTAGCTGTAATGCTCATAGGGGTGCTGATGCTGTCATCTGTGCTGTTCACCGCAGCGCAAGACGATGACCGTCTCGCACCAGACGGGATGCCGGGCGAAAGCTATTTCGCGCCGGTCGTGGTGGATATCACACTGAATGGCGATGCCAGCGATTGGGCCGGTGTCCCCACCGTCACGATCCCCGGCGATGCCGGGCCGGACGCAGGCAAGGCGGGCGTGAGCTTTGCAGCCACCTCGGACGGTGAATATCTTTACCTGCTCGGCATGGTCTACGATGACAACATCATCAGCGGCGAGCACGGTACAGATTACTGGAACGAAGACTCGCTGGAATTTTATATCAACGGCACAGGCGATCTAACCCTGTCATCGTATGTGGACGGGACGGTACAAATCACGGTTCCGGCGCTGAACGCGACCACGAACGAAACCGTGATCGCCGGTGTGCAAGGACTGACGGCAGATGCCACGCTGGAAGCTGTCACCACCGAGTACGGCTGGGTGGTCGAAGTCGCGGTTCCGCTGGAAAACAACATCTGGAGGATCAAGCCGGAACACGGCAACGTGATCGGCTTCCAGGTGCATCTGAACAGCGCGTCGAAGGACAACCGCGACGCCAAATATATCTGGTCGATCTATGACCCTGCCGACCAGTCCTATATCAACCCCAGCCTGTTCGGACGGCTGATCTTCTTTGAGATCGGACAGGAAGCTGATCCTGACATGGGCGTGCCGGAGCCAACCCCGACACAAATCCCGGTCGATCTGGATGCTGATTACCGTAAACCCTGGCTTTCGACCGAAGAGCGCGTCGAAGACCTGGTTGGACGTATGACGCTCGATGAAAAGATCGGCCAGATGACGCTGGTGGAAAAAGGCAGCATTTGGGATGCCGAAGTAACCGCCAAAGCCATCGGCGGGGTGCTGAGCGGCGGCGGTGGTGGCCCGGACGGTGACAACAGCGTCACTGCGTGGCGCGATATGGTCAAGGGCTATCAAAACGCGGCGCTGCAAGCCCGTCTCGGTATTCCGCTGATCTACGGCGTGGATGCCGTACACGGTCACAGCAATGTGACGGGTGCGGTGTTCTTCCCACATAATATCGGCCTGGGAGCCGCCAACGATCCCGACCTGATGACGCGCATCGGGCAGGCGACCGCCAACGAAATGATCGCCACCGGCATCTACTGGAATTACGCGCCGGTGCTGGCCGTCCCGCAGGATATCCGCTGGGGCCGCACCTATGAGGCTTTCGGGCAGGATACCGGACTCGTTTCGTCACTTGCGACGGCGTATCTCGTGGGTATGCAGGGCGAGAGCCTTAGTGATCCGCTCACCGTGATGGGCACGCCGAAACATTTTGTTGGCGATGGTGGCGTGGTCTGGGGTACGGGCAGCGGGGATTACCAGATCGACCAGGGCGATATGCAGGTCGATGAAGAGACGCTGCGATCCGTGCATCTGCCGCCGTACCAGGCCGTGATCGATGCCGGGGCGCAGAGCATCATGATCTCGTTCTCAAGCTGGAACGGTACCAAGCTGCACGGGCACGATTACCTGATCAATGACGTGCTGAAGGGCGAGATGGGTTTTACAGGCTTTGTCGTCTCCGACTGGGCCGGGATTGACCAGGTTGATCTCGACTACTATACCGCGGTGGTCACGTCCATCAATGCGGGCGTCGATATGAACATGGTCCCCTACAACTACAACCGCTTCATCTCCACGATGAAAAAAGCAGTCGAAAACGGCGATATCACCGAAGAACGCATCGACGATGCCGTGCGCCGGATTCTCACCGTCAAGTTCAACCTGGGCCTGTTCGAAGTCCCCTACGGTCACGACGAACTTCTCGACTACGTGGGCGGGGACGAACACCGCGCGCTGGCCCGTGAAGCAGTTCAGAAGTCGTTGGTGCTGCTCAAGAATGAGGGCGATCTGCTGCCGCTGGCAACCGATACTCCGGTGATCTACGTGGCCGGGCAGGCCGCCGATGATGTTGGTATCCAGCTTGGCGGTTGGTCGATCTCCTGGCAGGGCGGCAGCGGCGACGTGACGCCCGGCACAACGCTGCTCGAAGCGATTGAAGCGACTGTTTCCCCTGAGACGACGGTCGTTTATAACCGGGCCGGGAATTTCTCCGACAGCATTGACGCTGAAGGCAACCCGATCATTGCTGATGTGTGTGTAGCCGTCGTGGGCGAGCGCCCCTACGCTGAAGGCCAGGGTGACGATGCGCGCCTGCGGCTGCCGCGCGGTGATGTCAGCGCGCTGAACAACATGGCGGATTCCTGCGACAAGCTGATTGTGGTGCTGGTTTCCGGTCGCCCGATGATCATCGAAACCGCGCTGGAAGACTCAGACGCATTTGTCGCGGTCTGGCTGCCCGGCACAGAGGGGCAGGGCGTGGCGGATGGACTGTTCGGTCTGACGCCGATCACCGGTAAACTCTCGTTTGAATGGCCCGCCAGTATCGAACAACTGCCCCTGGGTTCGACGGATGAAGCGCCACTGTTCCCGATGGGCTACGGCCTGGAAACAGAAGCGACTCTCGCCGCTGGTGGTGAGGGCGACCCGATCACGCAGTTGATGGCGAACTTTGAGGGTAAAATCGGCTACACGCAGGACGAACACGGTAATAACATCGGGTTCGTGCCCTGGGGCGATGCGCCGGATAACATCGTGCTTGAACCGGTCGCGCTCGAAGGCGACCTGGCGCTGCCCGACCAAAGCAAAGCCAATACAGCACTCCGCGTGAGCTATGATATCGCGGCGTATGGTGGTTTCACGCACGTGCTGACCGACGGTGAAAACTGGATCACCCAGGACTGGAGCGGATACTCTGCGCTGGAGTTCTGGTTCTATGGCGCAAATTCCGGCGGCGTGATCCAGGTGGAAATCTTCGACAACCGCGCGCCGGGTGCAACCGGTGACTCGGCGGAACGCTGGTTCTATCGCATCACAGATGACTTTGAAGGCTGGCAGCAGTTCAGCATTCCGTTTGCGGAGTTCCAGCGCCGCACCGACTGGCAGCCCGGCGGCGCGCCGGATGATGGCCTCAACCTGACCGAAGTACACGGTTATGCGTTTGGCTTCCCGGCGGGCGTGGGCGCGCAGGTCAACTACATCGATCATGTCCGGCTCACCGGTACGACCGGCGGCGGCGTGAATCTACTCCCGCCGGTGCCGCCCGTGCCCCGGCCCGTCGTGGCGATGCCCACAATCCCCACCGAACCCTATAACTTTGACGGCGAGTGGCAACTGTTGTGGAGCGACGAATTCGACGCCGAAGCCGGTACACCAATCAATACCGAGTTCTGGACCTGCGAAACTGGCGGGCATGGCTGGGGCAACAACCAGCTTGAATACGACAATGATCGCGTTGAAAACGTTTCGCATGACGGCGAAGGCAATCTGGTGATCACGGCGATTCAGGAACAGCTTGAAGGTTCCGACTGCTGGTACGGAGACTGCGAATACACCTCCGCACGCTGCAAGACGCAAGGCAAGTTCGAGTTCACTTACGGCAAAGTTGAAGGCCGTATCAAAGTGCCGTTCGGACAGGGTTTGTGGCCTGCGTTCTGGATGCTAGGCGCAGACTTCCCTGAGGTGGGCTGGCCGAACTCCGGCGAGATCGACATCATGGAGTATGTCGGCAAGGAACCGCAAACCACCTATGGCACGATACACGGCCCCGGCTATTCGGGCGGCGCGGGGATTGGTTCCCCTGTAGAATATGACAGCGACGTAGCCGACGATTACCATGTCTTCGGCATCGAATGGGAACCGAACGTGATCCGCTGGTACGTGGATGGCGAGTTGTTCTACACCGCCAGCGTCGATGCACTGGTCGGGCGCAAGTGGGTATTCGATCATGACTTCTTCCTGTTGATCAATGTGGCGGTGGGCGGTCATTGGCCGGGCAACCCGGATGAGACGACGACCTTCCCGCAGCAGATGCACATCGACTGGATTCGCGTGTACCAGCGCGGTGAAGAAGAGCCAGAAGCCCAGGAGACAGAAGAAACCCCAGCAGCGAGTGCTGGCACACCGGCTGATCCACTGCTGGCAGATTTTGCCGACGGCATCAGCATGGCGCAGGACGAACACGGTAACAACGTCGGGTTCGTGCCCTGGGGCGATACGCCCGACAACGTCGTGCTTGAGGTCGTCCCGGCTGAGGGCGATCTCGCGTTGGATGGTGTCGAGGCGGCGCTCAGCGTGAGCTTTGATATCGCGGCGTGGGGTGGCTTCACCCACGTGCTGACTGATGGCGAAAGCTGGGTTCCGCAGGACTGGACCAGCTATGATACGCTCAACTTCTGGCTGTACGGCGCGAACTCCGGCGGCGTGATCCAGGTCGAAATCTTCGACAATCGCGCGCCGGATGCCACCGGCGACTCGGCGGAACGCTGGTTCTACCGCATCACGGATGATTTCGAAGGCTGGCAGCAGGTCAGCATCCCGTTTGCGGAGTTCCAGCGGCGTTCCGACTGGCAGCCCGGCGGCGCACCGGATGACGGCCTCGGCTTGAACGAGGTTCACGGCTATGCGTTTGGGCTTCCCGGCGGCGTCGGTGCGCACACGGTTTATCTGGCGCAGGTTGAGCTAAGCAGCGCCGACTAACCACGATCCATTAACACGACGACTTATAATTTTCCCCCGCATGTTGGCATAATATGCGGGGGAAATCTCTAATGCCACGACGGAGTATTTCCATGGAAGACCGTATTACGGCCTGGCTAGAAGCACTGACGCTCGAAGAAAAAGTCGCCATGCTCGCGGGGGAATCCGCATGGTATACCGTGCCGGTGGAACGCCTGGGCATTCCGCGCGTCAAAGTTACCGACGGCCAGAACGGGGCGCGCGGCGAAGGTTCCAGCGGCAGGCGCAAAACGACTGCCGCCTGTTTCCCGGTCGGGATCGCGCTCGCCGCAACCTGGGACCGCGATCTGATCGCGCAGGTTGGCGCGGCGCTGGCGGAAGAAGCGCGCAGCAAGTCCGCGCATGTGCTGCTCGCCCCGACGGTGAACATTCACCGCTCACCCTTGAGCGGGCGCAACTTTGAGTGTTATTCCGAAGACCCGTATCTGACCACCGAGATCGCCGTCGCCTATATCCAGGGCGTACAGAGTCAGGGCGTGGGCGCGACGATCAAGCATTTTGTGTGCAATGACTCCGAGTTCCAGCGCAACTCGATCAGTTCGGAAGTCGGCGTTCGGGCGCTGCGCGAAATCTACCTGCCGCCGTTCAAGGCTGCTGTCCATGAAGCGGATGTCTGGGCGGTCATGACGGCGTATAACCGCGTTAACGGTACTTACGTCAGCGAGCATGACGCGCTGGTGAACGGCATCCTCAAAGGTGAATGGGGTTTTGACGGGTTGGTGATGTCGGACTGGAACGGAACCTACAGTTCCCTGCCCGCTGTCCTGTACGGTGTCGATCTCGAAATGCCCGGTCCGACGCGCTGGCGTGGTGAGAAAACCCTGACCGCTGTGCAAAGCGGCGACGTGGATATCGCCGTGATCGATGATCATGTGCGGCGCTTGCTGCGCACGATCATTCGCGTCGATGCGGAGAACCGTTCCGCCACCGCCCCCGAACAGTCGATTGATGATCCGGCCCATCGCGCGCTCGCGCGCCGGGCAGCAGCCGAAGCGATTGTCCTGCTCAAAAATGATCCCGCTGTGTTACCGTTGAATGCTCAGGAACTCAAATCCGTTGCGATCATCGGTCCGAACGCCAGAGTCGCGCAGATTATGGGCGGCGGCAGCTCGCAGGTCCCCGCGCACTACCGTGTTACTCCGTTCGACGGCGTGATGAGCAAACTCAATGCCGGTACGCACGTCGCGTTTGAACTCGGCTGCCTGAACGACCGTATGCTGCCGGTCCTGGATGAAACACACCTGACACTGCCTCACGCCGAAAACGGCGCGTCGGGGCTGTATGCGGAATACTTCGATAATCTCGAACTTGAGGGCGAACCCGCGCAGACCTTGCTTGCATCTTCCACACAGCAAATCTGGTTTGACGAGAATCCGCTGTTGATCCAGACCTTTTCGTCGCGCTTTACCGGCATCTTCACCGCGACGGTTGACGGTACGCACGGTTTCAGCCTGACCAGCAACGGCCCAACCCGCGTATACCTGGATGGCGATGTCATCTTCGATCACTGGGCGCACACGCCCGTAGATCGCGGGTTGTATGCACCGGGCGCAAACGAAGTCATGGTCGAGATCGACATGGCCGCCGGGCAAACATACACGTTCACCATCGAACATTCGCAGGGCAAGAATCCGAGCTTTTACGGGTTCCGGCTGGGCTGCCAACTGCCGGATGTGACTCCATCCATCGCACGGGCCGCAGAGATTGCCGCACGTGCGGATGTGGCGCTTGTCTTCGCAGGACTCAACAGCGATTGGGAAAGCGAAGGCGGCGACCGCCAGCACATGGACCTGGTGGGGGAACAAGACGCGCTGATTGCGGCGGTGGCCGCAGCCAATCCAAACACGGTGGTAGTGCTCAACACGGGTTCGCCGGTCACAATGCCCTGGCTGGATGATGTCGCGGCGGTGGTGCAGGCGTGGTTTGGCGGGCAGGAAATGGGCAATGCAATCGCCGATGTGCTGTTCGGTGATAGCAATCCATCCGGCAAACTGCCCCAAACATTCCCGGTGCGGTTGGCGGATAACCCGGCGTTCATCAACTATCCGGGCGAGAACGGCAAGGTACACTACGGTGAGGGGATTTTCGTCGGCTACCGGTACTACGAGAAGAAGCAGATCGCGCCGCTTTTCCCGTTCGGCTTTGGGCTGTCCTACACCACGTTCGCATACGACAATCTGCGTGTGAGCGCAGACGCGATCACGCCGGAGCAGACGCTGCGGGTCGAGATCGATGTCACCAACACCGGGGATCGCGCCGGGCAGGAAGTTGTACAGTTCTATGTGCGCGATGTTGTCTCCAACCTGGTTCGTCCGCCGAAGGAACTCAAGGGTTTTGTGAAAGTCGAGCTTGCGCCGGGCGAAGCCAAAACAGTCAGCATCACACTGGATCGCGCATCGCTGGCGTACTATGATGATCACTTCCAACAATGGATCGCTGAAGCGGGTGAATTTGAAGTGTTGGTGGGCAGTTCGTCGCAGGACATCCGCGCCGCCGCCGTGTTTACGCTCACCGCATCACAGTTGTTTGATGGTCCCAAAGCAGCACAAGACCCGTTGACAACCGAGTCAATGTGGATGAACCCATGACGGGTCTGCGGGTCAACGAATTTGATGCGCTGGTGGACGATCTCGCCCCCTGAACGCCAGGTGGTGCGGGGATGGGGTTATGGCGCAGCCTGATCGCTCCTCAATACATCGCGTGCCGCCAGAGCGCATCTAGCATCACCAGTGCGGTGAGGTTTTGCATCCCATGCCCGGATTGGAGGGCTAGCGGATCGCCGTAATTCGGCGGGAAATACGTCAGGTGGAAGCCGTCAGAGGCCAGCCCACGCGCGGGGATCGTCTCGGCGGCCTTGCTGAAGTCCCACAGCGGCACGTGGTATTCAGCCGCCAGCGTGCGAATGATCGTGTTGATGTGGTCGCTGCCTTCGCGGCGGTCGGCTTTGGTTCCCAGCACCGGGATCGTGCCGCGTTCGAGTGCGAATTCCAGCAGGCGACGCAGGTCTTGCTCGAACATCTGCGGGTGATGGGCCTCGTTGGTCCCCAGGCGGATCAGGGCCATGCTCGGCTTTTGCAGGCGGAATTCGCATTCGAGCGGGGTTTCGCCCGGCGCGCAGATCGCGGGGTTGGCCCACGTGGGATCGAACAGCGCCCAGGCGTGATTACCGGTCCAGGTGGTGACGCTGTCGTGATCATACGACCCGGCAAAATGGTCGAGTACGGGCTGCAAGCGGCTGTACGGGCCGAGATCGTATTCGCCCCGGTCAAACTTCGCCAGGAAAAACGGCGCTTCACTGTTGCAGTCGCCGATGGTGGTGAAGGCGTGCGGATTGTTGCCCAGCGCCAGCCCGTGTACATACACGCTGCGCAGGTTGCCATCCCCTAACACGATCACGCCCGCATCGATCAGGTGCGCGACCTCCGGCGTGACAATACCCAGGTCCGGTGCGCTGTCGCTGGCCTGTGGCACGGTCACAGCGGCGGCGCTGCCTTGAGCGGGCAGGATGCCCAGGTCCGCGACATACGCGGGCGGAGCGGTGTTTGCGGGTTCGATTGGTGCTTCTGCGCCGTTGGCGGGACTCGTCACCCCGATCAGCCCCAGGTCGGCGAGCGACTCCAGCGGGATCATGAGCGTCTGCCCGGCGGTGAGTGCCGCTGTCACGTCCAGGCCATTCGCGGCCAGCAGCGCCGGAACCGTGACACCGTACCGCGCGGCGACCAGAGTCGGCGTTTCGCCCGCCGTGACGGTGTGCGTGATCCCGCGTGCGCTGCCTGGCGCGCCATCCTGTGCCAGAACCGGCCCGGCGTGCGCCAGCAGCAAGCTGGCGATCAGCAGCAGTGAGGTCATCAGCGTCCGGCCCATGATGATCGGGGATTCCTTCCACCGGCTCTACCACAGCCGGATAAACGGTATATAAACGTTCGCGCCACAAACAACAGGAGCGCGCGTGGCGCTCCCGGATAAGGCGTTGTCCTAAGGGACGAATCTCAGCCCAGGTTCCCGGTTTCGAATAGCGCACGGTGCGGGAAGACCATGCGCGACGTGTCGTAGTCCCGGCGGCTCAGCGCGCGGCGGTTGGCGCGCTCAAAGTCGGTGTGCATATCACGGATACGCTCAATCTGACGTGTTGCCGGTTCCAGCGAGAACACCACCACAGCGGTCGTCAGTTCGCCGGGCACGATCAGAATGCACTTGTTGTCGGGCAGCTTTTTCTGCGCCGGGCCGGGATTGCCGCGCCGCGCGATCACGCTGCGCAGCCGTTCCAACACAGCGATGATGTGTTCCGGGCGAATCTGGAGCACTCCCGTTACCGCGATCTGGTCGAACGTGTCCTGATCGTAGATCGCATATGACAGCGCGCGCGCGGCGTAATGCTGTTTGAGGAACTGGGTATGGCCGGGCCGCGCCACCGACTGCCACGCCTGACTCTGTGGGTCGCGCGTCAGCAGGCGCTCGATGATCGCGCGCTGCTCGCTGTAGCGCGAGTAGATCGCGTCGAACTGTGCCTGGTTGAGCTTGCCTTCGGCGAACTCCGCCGCGACCAGCGCGGTTTTATGCCGCAGATTGATCAGCGCTTCTTCGGCGCGCTGCATTTTCTCGCGCGGGGTAAGCTGGCGCTCCGGCGGCGTGCGGTCGGGTGGCGAGGGCGTCATGGGGTCCAGCGGCCTGAAATGGTTGTTTTCTGGCACAGTAGGGCGGATCGGCGACAGCGGCACATCAATGCTGGCCCCGGACGTATGTTCCACAGGGGGGTCATCATCCGGCTCCGGCGGCTGCGCCGGGGCGGTCACACCGGGGATGGGCGAAACCCGGCTATCCGCAGGCAGCGCGTCCGGGCTGGTGCGCTCATCCGGCGTATGCGACTTTGCACCCTCATCTAGCAGGTGTCTGAGCAGCGAATCAGGTTGGTTTTCGTGATTGTCAGGGTGATCGTCGTTCACCACACAAGAGCCTCAACCCAAATAATTCCACGAGTGACTTAACTATAACACAAGGCCGGGTAAGGGCGAAAGCGGCGCAAAATGGGAGGTGTGTTTCAAATTCGGGGCAAAAAGAAACACTACAGAGTACACGGAGGGTACAGAGATTTTCAAAGGAAAAAAGAGAATATCAGGGGGTATCTGTTCTGCTAACTGGGCCAGAAACATACGCGTTTTTTCTCAAGATTTTCTCAAAAAAAATCGGGTGTGGCTACTTTGCATTTTGGAAGGCTCAAGTATAGATCGGGTGCAA
>CAZMNL010000004.1:16558-24617 GCA_964567525.1 uncultured Anaerolineaceae bacterium | reverse complement strand
ACCACCGCCCGTCTGGCGCGCCAGGTGCGTCCATAAACGTGTCAAACGCGGCAGACGGTACTCATATTGCGCAAGTTCAACTTGCAGTGCGCCCTCACGTGTGCGTGCGTGCTGCGCAAAAATATCCAGAATTAACGCGGATCGATCAATAACCTGGACTTTTTCACCAAAAGCTTTTTCTAGTTCGCGCTGGTGACGCGGCGAGAGTTCATCATCAAAGATTACTACGTCAGCTTCCTGTTCGTTGACCTGTGTGATGATCTCCTCAAGTTTCCCCGCGCCCACAAAGGTTGATGGCTCAACCCGATTCAGGCGCTGCGTGATGCGTCCGAGAACCGCGAGGCCTGCCGTATTTGCTAGCAGGGCCAGTTCATCGAGCGAATCATCAAGCGAGAACAGCGGGCGGCTGCCTCGAACTTCGACACCTACCAAGACGGCGCGCTGGGTCCGGTTGCTCGTTTGTATACTGATATCATCCTCCCTCGCAAATGCCAACAGGTCTATTCAATTTCACGGATCACGACATCTGCACCCGCATCCGTCGCGGTTTCGGCGGGGGTTTGTGACTGCGATTCGCCGGCGCTTTCGTCATTACCTTTACGTGCAGTAGCTAACAAATATTGCGCGGCGGGGGTGCCCACGCTGGCGATCAAGCGGGTGATATCCCGTGATACACTGCATCTTTCCATATCGAGTTCGCTCATCCCAAAGGGCAGCATCCCCAGCGACAGGGCGATTTCGCGTCCGGGCAGCATAATGTGAAACTGCGAACCAGGGTAGTGATGCTCATCACACCCTGCGCTTTCGGCCCAGACAGAACCGTTATGCGCGCGGATGATGCCCTTGGCGATCATCAATCCCAGACCCGGCCCACCCCCTTTGAATTTCACGCGCCCGCTGGAATGCAGCGCGGGGTCACCCACCGTAACAAACTTGTCAAAGATGCGTTCGAGGTCCTCCGCCGCAATGCCAATCCCGGTATCGGCAAAAATGATCTCCTGATACCCTTTGCGCTCCTGCCCGTAAATCGTGATGCGCCCGCCGTCTGGGGTGTACTTGACGGCGTTGATCAGGATTTTCTGGAACGCCTTCAATAACTGTTCCGGGTCACCGATAGTGGATGCTGCCGAAACGGTGTCTTGTTTGAATTCTACTACAAGATTGCGGCTTCCAATACTTTTCTGCGTCTCGCTGACGGCAAGTGCCAGAATGCGCCGCAGCCAGATCGGTTGGTAATCCAATGTGAGCAGTCGGGATTCCAACAGCGACACATCTACCATATCCTCGACCACCTGGCGCAGGCGCAGAATACCGGTTTCGATCCCCTGGACCATGGCCGCCTCGCGCGGGTGCAGTTCTGACGAGAGCTGCGCCTTGAGCATACTGGCATAACCTTCAATAACCGTGAGAGGCGTCTTGAGTTCGTGCGCTGCAATTGAGATAAAACCGGACTTAATCTGCTCAATGTGGCTTAGATCGGACTCGTGGCGCGCGGTCAGGCGATGACTCGCCGCATCCAACAAGGCGGAAGCTTCCACTTTTGACAGAAACTCCGCCGCTTTGGTGATCACATTATCGAGTTGTATCGCCAGAGCCAGCGTATCTTCCGCGGGCGGATCGGCCTGGTATTCCTGCCACATAGCGCGTTTGAATACGCCAAGTACCGGCAGCAGGCCAACGGTATACCCGTTGATCGGTGTACTCGACATCGCTACCCAGTTACGCAGCAGCGCTTCAAGCCGATCATGCTGCTGCCGGGCAATCGCCTTGATCAGGCTGTCAAAAAACCAGCGAACTGGTCCCTCAGCCTCCCTGCGAAGGGCTTCTTGTGTCGATAGCTCCTGCAACGAAAGTGAAATGAGCTTATCCCGGTGCTCTTCCAGCCAGAGTGCAAGCGCAGCCATGATTCCTGTCTTTCTGTGCGATTAATTAACAATCTTCATTATACCGAGAGAATCCATGTTTTGTCGTGCCTTCACGATATTTTCACAATCGCGTGCCAACCGTGTGTGCGCTTAAAAACGCTTCAAGCTGTGCGGCGGCGCGTTCAGCATAGTGTTGTTTGCGCTCGCGTTTGTTACGCGGCGGTTTTTGCAGCGGCGGCAGAATACCGAAATTCGCTTTCATCGGCTGGAAATCTGCCGGATCGGCGTGTGTGACGTAATGACACAATGCGCCTAACATGGTTTCCGGCGGTAGCTCCCAGAGTTCTGCACCCTGCACCAGATTCGCCACATTGATTCCAGCCAGCAGCCCGGTTCCGATATTGCCCACATAACCCTCTACGCCCGTGATCTGCCCAGCGAAGAACAGGTCATCCCGCTGCTGGTACTGCATAGTGGGCCGCAAATGTACGGGCGAATTCAAAAACGTATTGCGATGCATCATACCATAGCGTTCGAACTCGGCATTTTCCAGACCGGGAATCATTCGCAGGATACGCCGCTGCTCACCCCAACGTAAGTTGGTCTGAAACCCCACCAGGCTGTACAGTGTCCCGGCGAGATTGTCCTGCCGCAGTTGCACGACGGCGAACGGGCGCCTGCCGGTACGCGGGTCTTTCAGTCCCACCGGGCGCATTGGACCAAACGCCAGTGATTGTACCCCGCGTGACGCGATCTGCTCGACGGGCAGACAACCCTCAAAGAAACGGGGGTCTTCGCGCTCAAAGTCGCGCAGTTCGATGACTTCGGCTTCCAACAGCGCCGCGACAAAGCGGTTATATTCGTCTTCGTTCATCGGGCAGTTAATGTAATCGCCGTCATCGTCTTCACCGCGACCGTAACGGCTGGCACGAAACGCCACAGACATATCAATGCTCTCCGCACTGACGGTTGGCGCGATGGCATCGTAGAAATACAGGTATTCTTCGCCTACCAGCGCGGCAATCTCGCGCGCCAGGTCCGGTGAGGTCAGCGGCCCGGTGGCGATCACGGTCGGGCCGGCGGGAATCTGCCTGACTTCTTCGCGCACCAATGTGATCTGGGGATGACCGGCAATCGTGTGCGTCACAACCTCAGCAAAGATGTCACGATCAACGGCCAGTGCCCCGCCAGCGGGCACGGTGGCTTGCGCGGCGCAGGCCATCAGCAGCGAATCCAGGCGGCGCAGTTCGTTTTTCAGCACCCCCGGCGCGCGATCCGGTAAATTGGACCCCAGCGAATTGCTACAGACCAGTTCCGCCAACCGGTCGGTGCGGTGCGCGGGGGTACTTTGCTGCGGGCGCATCTCGTATAACTGCACCCCAATACCGCGCTGGGCTATCTGCCATGCGGCCTCTGACCCGGCTAATCCCCCGCCAACGACGGTGACGATCTGCTGTGATGTATGGTTGTCCATGCCGATACTACCCCGATCCGTTCTGAAAACAGAGAATGCGATTGTAGCCGTTCCCTGAAAACCTGTCGATACGCAGAGAGTCTAACGGATTCGCTTAATGGCCTGCACACGCAAATCCGATTCTTGTATGAATTTTGTACATCTCTAATTGACTCGAAACGCCCAATTCTGGTATCCTGAATACATCGCTAATGGGAACATTAGTTCTGCTTTTGCGGGGACCATGACGCAACGACCCTTCACCCAACACCCTATCATCCGGCGTACCTGGCTCGGCATTTCGGCGGTCATCCTGATCGTCTGCGGGCTGGTGGGCTTTGCAACCACGCTCGGTATGGCGGCCCTGCTCGATGCTTCGGGCACTGTTTCATACGAAGTGGTGGAGACCAACCGCCCCTTCTACGCGCAAAGCACCGTCGGCCCGGAAGCTGCCGTCTCGCCACTGTCGGCGGTTTTTACGCCCGAAGTGCAGTACTGGGCACCCTGGATCAAAGCCTGGGCGATCAAATACCAGGTGGACCCGAACCTGATTGCGACCCTGATTCAGATCGAAAGCTGCGGCGATCCGTCGGTTTCCTCTCACGCGGGGGCACAGGGCTTGTTCCAGGTCATGCCGTTCCACTTCGCCGCTGGCGAAGATATGCTGGATATTAACACCAACGCCACGCGTGGTATGAACTACCTGACCGGCAGCCTGGAACGCGCCGACGGCCACGCGGGACTCGCGCTCGCCGGGTATAACGGCGGGCACGGGGTGATCAATCGCGGCTGGGCGGCGTGGGCCTCCGAGACGCAGCGTTACTACTACTGGGGCGCACAAATCTACGCGGAAGCCGTCGCAGGGATGAACTCCAGCCCGACGCTGGCGGAATGGCTCGATATCGGGGGTAAAAACCTCTGTGCGCGCGCCTCTCAGACTATTGAGCGCATCAAGGCCCAGGAAGAGGCCAGGTCAGCCGCTTTAGTATCAACCGAGGGCTAACCTGGCCTTCCCCCCTTGGGAAGCATCCCGTGATCGCGGACCGTCAGTCTACGCGCCCGAAGATCACACTGGCATTCTGGCCCCCAAGACCGAAGTTGTTAGACATCACATAGTGCAGTCGCGCGTCGCGGGCCTCATTCGGCACGCAGTCCAGATCACATTCAGGATCGGGCGTGTCGTAGTTGATCGTTGGGTGCAGCACCTGCTCGTACAACGACATCACCGCGGCAACCCCTTCAACCGCACCCGCTCCACCGAGCAGGTGTCCGATCATGCTCTTGGTGGAGTTGATCGCCAGCTTATACGCATGATCCTTAAACACCGTCTTGATCGCTCGCGTTTCCATGGCGTCGTTCGCCTGCGTCGATGACCCGTGTGTGTTGATGTAGTCGATCATCTCCGGGTCCATCTTCGCATCTTCCAATGCCCATTTCATCGCGTTCGCTGCGCCGCGTCCGTCCGGATCGGGTGCGGCCACATGGTACGCATCCGAAGATGAGGCCATACCAAGCACCTCGGCGTAAATGCGTGCGCCGCGTTTGGTGGCGCGTTCGAGCGTTTCCAGGATAAAGGCCCCGGCCCCTTCCCCAAACACAAAACCATTGCGGTTGAGGTCAAATGGACGGCTTGCCAGTCCCGGACACTCATTGTACCCGCTTGCCAGCCCGCGCATTGAGACAAAGCCCGCAATGCCGTAATCGTAGATCATGGCTTCCACGCCGCCGGTAAATACCACGTCCGCTTTGCCATAGCGCAGCACATTCATAGCGTCCCCGATACTGTGCGTGCCGGTCGCGCACGCCGCCGAGATACAAATCAGCGGCCCCAGTGCCCCCGTCAGACGGCTGATGTGATGTGCCGGAATATTCGGGATCGACTCGACCAGCGAAAACGGCCCCGGTCGCCGCCCTGCAGTACGGAAACCATACGATGCCTGCTGCGCGAAATCATGTCCGCCCAGTGACGATCCGTAATCCACAGCGACACGTTCGGCAATGGGTTCCAGGTCCTCAATTGTCATGCCGGAATCTTTCAGCGCATCCAGCGATGCAACCACGGCCAACTGGGACGGGCGCGCAATTCGCCGGACATCTTTACGATCCAGGTATTCAGTGGGTTCGAAGTCAACCACTTCCGCCGCGATCTGCACGTCCAGGTGTGCGGGGTCAAAGCTCTCGATCCGGCGCACCCCAGATTCACCGGCCTTGATTCGTGCCCAAAAATCAGGAAACCGTCCCAGTGGCGTCGCCGCACCCATCCCGGTGATCACTACACGCCGAAAACCGTTACGTGTAAATTCCATCTGCTCATCTTCCTTCTGTACTGCTATCCCCGACTGATTTGCACAATGCACAGGTTATTCAAGCGGTGAGTTTAACCCGTTCTCAATCGCCGTCACAATGTCTCCTTCAACCGCGGTGCGCGCCTGCCGGATAGCGTTTTTCACTGCCTGGGCATTGGAGCGCCCGTGACCGATGATCACCACGCCGTTAACCCCCAGCAGCGGCACGCCGCCGATCTCAAAGGGATCGACCTGGCGATACACACGCTTAAACGCGGGTTTGGCGAGCAATCCGCCTAGCTTCGAGCGCGTATCTGCCGTCAGTTCTTCGCGGATCAATCTGAACAGGGTGGACCCAAACGCTTCCATCGTTTTGATCAATACGTTGCCGGAGAAACCATCCATGACCGCCACATCTACCCCGCCCGTCAGTAGTTCCTTCGGTTCGACATTCCCGATAAAATTAACCCCGCCCCCGCTCAGAAGTTCCGCCGCTTCCTGCACCAGTGCGGAGCCTTTTCCGGCTTCTTCACCAATCGAGAGCAGGCCCACACGCGGGTTTTCGCAGCTAAGCGCGCGCGCCGCGTAAATGCTGCCCATCACGCCGAACTGAGACAGCCATTCCGGTTTACAATCCGCATTGGCCCCGACATCTAACAGGATCACGGATTGCCCACTGATCCGCAAAATGGCGGACAGCGCCGGACGATCTACACCCTTGATACGTCGCAGCGTATTGAGCGTTGCAATCGCCAGCGCCGCACCGGTATTGCCCACCGTGACAAACGCATCGCCCTGGCCGTCTTTGACCAACTGCATCCCCACGTGCATTGAGGATTGGGGCTTGGTGCGCCCTACCGCGCCGGGTTTGTCTTCCATCGTGACGGCTTGCTCGGCGTGTACCACCTCCAGCGACAACCCGCTTGTATCGTGGCGCTTGAGTTCGCGCTCGATCTGGGGTTGGTCGCCTACCAACACAATGATTTCACCAAATTCACGTGCAGCCAGTACCGCCCCCTCCACGTCCGGGGCCGGGTTCTGATCGCTGCCCATCGCATCGAGCACAATCTTCATCGCAAATTTACTCCCGCTGGTAGCCAGTAAGTACGCGCATGATTGTAGCGGTCGTGTTTTCTCTTGCCAACCATTGACAACCCAGGGCGGGCGTGTATAATGTGGGGCGTAAAGCCCTGGTGGCGGAATTGGTATACGCGGCAGGTTGAGGGCCTGTGCCCTTAGGGCGTGGAGGTTCGAGTCCTCTCCAGGGCATCACAGCGAGCGCGCTTCAATAGCGGCGCTCGTTTTTGCTTCTTACTGCTCTTACCTCTGACCATCGCCCTGCTTGCCCCGCACCGATCCTTGTTGTAGACTTCGAATAGATTTCAACCTGAACGCGGTGTTTACTGGCCTTTTCGTGCCAGATTCCCAGGAGGATTCAACATGCAGCGTGCCACGATCAAAACGCTTCTCGCCCTATTGCTGGTGCTCTCATTGAGCATCCCCGCGCTCGCACCCAATACCGCCGACGCCCAGGCCGGTCCCTACGTCATCGCTAACCAGGCGGTGTACGTGCGCGGCGGACCGGGGATCGGTTTCTGGATTTTGGGCACACTCTATCCCGGCGAAGCCGTGCCCGTTTCCGGCGTCAGCACCGACGGCGCATGGTGGCTGGTCAATGCCACTTTCGGCGAAGGCTGGATCGCCGCCTATATGGTCACTCCGTATGGCACCGAGGCCGTCGGCGTAGTCAACCCCGGCATCATCGGGACGGTCACTTCTGGCGCGTTGAATGTGCGCTACGGCGCGGGCATCAACGCGCAGTCCATTGGCACACTGGGGCGCGGCGAGCAGGTCTACGTGCTGGCCCGCAATACTGAGGGGACCTGGCTGCAAATCCGTTGGGGATACGGCACAGGATGGGTATCAGCGTCCCATGTGAATGTCCTCGGCGCTGCGCCAGTCATCGCCACTCGTCCGGACCTCTCGGACAGCGGGGGCGGTGTTCCGCTGACCTCCGATATGCCGTATGGGATTGTGCTCTCCGCCTACCTCAATGTACGCACCGGCCCTGGTCCGAACTATGCGGTTATCGGGCAGGCCACCAACGGCGACACGCTGCCCATTGTGGGCCGCACGGCGGATAGTTCCTGGTACCAGGTGGAGTCTCCCTTTGGAACCGGGTGGGTCTACGGCACTTACCTCGCCACGCGCAACGAATACGGCGCTTCGCCTGTGACTACCTCGCAAGCTGCCAGCGCCGAAGTCAGCGGGCCAATTGGCATCATCAACACCGGCGCGCTGAACATTCGCTCCGGCCCCGGCGCGAACTATAGCAGCCTGGGTGCGCTGGCCGGTGGTACGGAAACACAGATCATTGGGCGTACCATGGATTGGAGCTGGTACCTGCTGAATACGCCGCTCGGTAACGGCTGGGCCAGTGCGCTCTACATCATCCC
>CAZMNL010000004.1:5664-16548 GCA_964567525.1 uncultured Anaerolineaceae bacterium | reverse complement strand
GTGCCGTATGTGGCTCCAACGAGCACCCCTGCCACGGCCCGCTTTGACGGTCAGGGGGGGATGGTCGTGGATGAGGTCCCCGGTTCAGGACAGGCACCAGTTGCGGTTGTCGCGGCCCCTGAAGCGGTCGTTATCACCGGTGCGCTGAACATCCGCTCCGGCCCGAACAGCACATTTCCCTCGCTCGGTTCCGTTTACGGCGGCACACGGATGCCGATCATCGGTCAAAGCGCAGATCGCGGCTGGTGGCAGGTGCAGAGCGAATTTGGCGTGGGCTGGGTGTCAAAACTCTATGTGCTGGTCAACGGTAATACCAGCAATATTCCTGTCACACAATAAACCAACGTTCACGCATAACAACGAACCCGCCAGCACACCTGTACTGGCGGGTTGATTTTTTCACCATGTCGAACTCGTGCGCTCAGCCTGATACGGTATCCCCAACGACAATGGCATAATCACCACTGGTATAGCCTGCGGCGGTGTCCTCGCGCGAAACCAGCACCCGGTAGACTCCATCTACCGGGAGGGCGTGATCTAGCACCGCGCGCCCATCGTCACCCGCCTGTACAGATTGCAACAGGAATCCGTTAGCGTCAAACAGCGACACGGTCGGCAGCAGATCGCCCGACACGCGCGCCACCGTCACAATGAGCGCATCCCCACTGATACCGGACAATCCCCACGCATCGGTATACTGCGCGTTGGTGATGCGCCCAATCTCCGGCTGCCCGGCGACAAGCTGGTTTCCATCTGTCATCGTGCTGGCAGGTGCGAACGAGATCGCATAATAGGTGCGCGGCAAACCGAAATAGCTCGATACTACGGCTGCATAACGCTCGCCAGCCTGTAAATAGGCCCTGGCCTGCACTTGACCGGTTTCTGACGTAGCCCCAGCGGACAGCACTTCACCGGCAGCGGACAGAAGGAAAACATCCGGCACAGTGCCCAGCGTGCGCGCCTCGACGATGACAGCATAGGTCCCACTGTGAGCCGGGGCCAATGCCCATTCGTGTACCGGCATATCAGGCGATAGCGTATGTTCCGCGCGTTGTTCAAGCATTCCCGCGAACGTGCTCCCCGCAGCCAATTTTTGCAAGAGCAGCGTATACTCCGTGTCGCGCTCAATACTATCGCCCTCTGCAACCAACGTGTAAAGACCATCTGCGGGCAGCCGAAAATCCGCTAAGACGGCGAAATCCTCGCCCTCAGATGCCTTGTGCAGCGTGACATTCTCAGCTCTGCGCAGGTACAGCCCCGGCGTGACGCTTTCATCGGTGATGTGCAGTGTTGCGCGCACGCTGTCGCCGGTTTTCCCGTAGAACGTCCAGGAATCGGACGGTTGTGCTGACGTGAGCGTGCCCGTCACTACGTCACCATAGCGCATATCGCCGGACAGCGCGTAACTGTCTTCGCGCGGACCCGTTATGCTAAGCACCGCTAACTCGTACTCGACCGGCTCTTCGTCGGCAAACTGCCCCGCTACGCGCAGTGTATAGAGGCCGTCGGCGGGCAGCATCACGTCGCGGATCTCTACCCCTTGATAGGCTGTTGCCAGAACCCCGGCACCTAGTTCCGCCCCGTTGGGAGATAACAGCGTCACCCTCAACGTGCTGTTTGTGGGCGCGTGCGCGGCTCGAATCGTAACAACTTCACCGGTTTGCCCCGTAAATGTCCATTCATCCAGGGGATCGGAAAGTGTCAGTCCACCAGTCACTGGACGCTGCCGGGCCAGTATATGCCCACCTTGTGAGCCGGATATATCTTCTTCGGCGGTATCCAGGCGCACAGTATATGACCCGCTCGTGCTGCCTGCTGTACCTAACCATGCACCCACCACCAGGACGTATTCGCCCTCGGTAGGCAGCCGCACCGGACCAAGAACCGCCAGGGATTCAGTGCGTTCTACTGCGTTTCCCACAAGCCCGCTGGGACCATACAGCACGGCATCCGCGCGCAGCCCGCCGCGACTGGTGTCCACCGTCAGCGTAATCACTTCCCCTCGTTCGCCAGAAAACTGCCAATACGTTGGCTCAGCCGGATTGTTGATCCCTTCTGCAAACGCCTGACCGCGCCCCAGCACGCGCGTGATACTGTCTTCTCCCGGCTCTGGCGAACGCAAGTGGATCGCCAACTCGTAAGCCGTCGTGCTCTGCCCGGAAACCGCGACCACGTACCGTCCATCATCCGGTATCCACAGCGCCTCGATATAACGCTCGCTGCCGGTACTCACCACCGGCAGCCGCAACCGCTGCCCCGCTTCGGTTTCGACTGCCAGTTCCGGCGGCGTTTTGCCTGCATGACTCTGTATCGCAATGGCGACCACATCACCGGCGCGCGCTTCAAATGTGTAGACTTTCGGCGCGGAACCATCCAGATACCCGGTGTAACGCACTCCGGGCGCGATCTCCTGCGCGCGCGCTGCCTGCGGGGAGATCGGATGGTTGCGCAGCATCAGGCGGTACGTGCCACGTGTGGTCCCCTTAAGATGATCCTCACGGCTGACCGCGATGGTGTACTCGCCGTCAAATGGTGCGATCAGGTTCGCCGCATATGCCTGGCCTTCCTCATCGGGATAACCTTCTGCCAGGGGGCGACCATCCGGGCCTGTGATCAAAACAGTGGGCTTCAGATTGCCTTCGACACGGTTGACACGCACGGCCACTACGTCGCCCATGCTTGCGTCAAACTGCCAGCGTTGGACCGGGGACCCCGGCGTAATACTGCCCAGCACGTTTTCACCGGGCAGCACCCTGTTTGCGGATATAGCCGATAGCGCGGTTTGCAGCAACAAGCGGTAAGCTGTACCCGGCACGGCGTCAGTGGCGCGTATCAGCACCACATACATACCATCAACCGGCAGCATGATTGGCCCACTGGTAAAAGACGTAGTCCAGCCGTCCAGATCATCTACATAGAGGGTTGTGCTGTCGGGTGCGATCACCGCTATCCGCAGGTTCAGCGTCGCAAACAGCGGTGTGAGCGTCAATGCAACCGGCTCAGCGGCGCGTCCCTCAAAAAACCATAGATGCTCGTTCACGCCGTCGCTAAACTGCGCATCGACGGATCGTCCGGAGGGCAGTAAAGATGTTTCTGGCCTGACAGGCACAGGGGTCGCTATGCCTGTCAGGTCGAGTTCCAGTGTATAAGGGCTGAAACGCGCGGCGGCATCCCCTGGACGGCGTACTTCAAGGGTGTAGATGGCATTAGCCGGCAGCATGATGTCTTGCAGGATAACATCGCCCAGCACGCGCTGTCCGGTCGCTAATGCGTTTCCTGCGGCGTCACGCAGTGTGAGCGTTAGCGGGGCGTCATCTACCGGGAACTGAATCTTGGCGTAGACGGTGTCTCCGGCTTGTCCCGCAAATGACCAGAAATCGCTGCGATTTTCGCCATCAGTACTGCCGGTCACGCGGTCTCCGTAGGCCAGATCAGGTGTGGTGTGGTTGTCCGCTGCGGCCTGGTATGTCAGGTCAAGACCTAGCGCATAGTTGCCAGACGTAATGCCCCAGGCCCCATGATAGCGCCGGGTTTCGATAATGTAACGCCCCAAAATGGGAAGTTCGACAAATAGTTCAATATTGCCCTCACCGTCACCGTCGGCTTGAGCAACCAACATGCCCTGCGGATCGTAAATGCGCACAACCGGGTCAAGCGTTCCGCTGGTGCGCTCAAGGCGTACACGAATGACATTGCCAGCTTCACCTTCAAACAGCCAGCGGATCACCGGCGTGGTATTGTCGAGCGTGCCCCGCTGTACATCGCCAAACAACAGCGGCGGCCCTTCAATGCCTGGTGGTGCGGCGTCTTGTTGTACCACCAGGCTGTAACGTCCCTGCGTCCGGCCTATGTCACCCAGCACGCGCGCTACACGCACAGTATACGTGCCCTGGTAAGGCACGCGGTATGCTGGTATTGTCGCATCCATACCCGGTGCAGCCTCGCTCTGCGCGAGCACATGCCCGTCAGGACCAAGCAGCATCAGCGCTGCGCTCAGATTGCCCCGCGTATCCGGTGCGACAGCGATTGTTACGGTCGCGCCTTCTTCCGCGTCAAAACGCCAGGAATCCACGCTGTTACCTGCCGCGATCTGGTCGTCGCGCGCCTGATTCAAGCGCAGCGGCACAGCCGGGCCGGTGGCGGGGTTGTCGTTCTCCAGGCGCAGCGTATAACGCCCGCCATTTAAGGAGCCGTCTTCAACGTGCAGGGCATAAGTGCCATCCACCGGCAGCACAAACGCGATCTGCGCCACGCCATTTTCATCCGCAGCACTCGCTGTCAGTATCTGCAATCCGGCGGCATTAGCGGCGTGCCAGTCTGTTGAAAGCAAAGCTAACGTGGGAACCATCCCTGGTGTTTCACTCTGCAAGCGGGCTGAGACGATTTCACCTTGCCGTCCTTCAAATACCCAGGTGTCCGCTGCATCATCACTATAAAACAGCCCTTCGACCGTCGTACCGTACTGCATGACCGAGCCACTCGAACGCGATGCTGTGCCGCGCAGCAGTACGGTAATCTCATAGGCTGATTCTCCCTGAAACGCTGTGTCAGGATTGCCCACGATGACCGAATAATGCCCCGTTTCTGGCAGTGTCACGGTATCCGCTATCGCTACCGCGTCGAGCGCGTCGGCTGCGACGGTTGTCAGCACCTCGCCGTTATTGGTGCGCAGTTGCAAACTGATCGGGGCAACATCACCGCGCACATAGCGCCCTACCACCGAGACGACATCTCCCGCTGAACCCGCAAAGGTCCACACGTCCAGGAAGTTTTCGGACGTGAGCACTTTCCCGACCGTCTCACCATAACGAATGGGACGCTCGATATCGAGCGTGCTGCGGGCATCACGTTCTAATGTGATGCGGTATAAGCCTTGTTCACGCTGTCCCCCGGCGACCAGCGCCTGGTACACGCCGGTGCGCGGCAGCAGGATATCATCAAGCACAACGGCTCCCTGTCCCAGGCTGGTTTCGCGCTGAGCGAAGACTCTGCCACTGCTGTCAGCGATCTGAACTTGCAGCGGTGAGGGACCGCGCGCTGCCAGGGGTTCAACGCGCAAACTGATTTTTTCCCCGGCGGAAGCCCCGAACAGCCAGCGATGCGGCGTGCCCCCGCCTAGCAGCACCGTATGCGCTGTTTCCAACAGGTCACCGCCAAAATTGGCGTTATTAGATTGTACAAGACCGAGATACAGCGTAAACAGTCCCACCTGCCTCTGTGGATCTACTGACGAAACATCCAGACGGTAGATACCATCTTCGGGCAGCGTGCTGTCAAGGGCGACAACGTGTGCGGCGCTTTCCGGCGGGATGTTATTGAGCACAATTCCTTCCGCATTTTGCAGAGCAACCTGCAACCGCGCCCCGACATCTGCTGTCACCGCGCGCGTGGTGATCACATCCCCGGCCTGCCCAAAAAAGACAAACGAACGCACATCATCGCCGCTGAGCAGTTGATCGCGTGCCGTTTGTCCATAAGTCATCGCCTGCCCGGATACCACGACGGGAAGGCTGCGATCTACACGATTCAGGGGGTTAACCCACAGCGCATATCGCCCGCCATTGTCCAGCTTCACCAGCAGCGTATAACTGCCCCCGCTTTCAAAGCGGTGCGTCATATAGGTGGCTGCCGAAGCAGTTGTATGCTTTTCTGTGACGTTCTGGCCTTCCGCGTCTTTGATAATAATGTCAGGACCGGAAGCATCATCAAATGCAAGCACGGAGAATTCCAGCATTTGATCGCCACTGGCGTTAAATATCCAGGCTTGATAGCGCGACTCCGCGTTAATCTCTCCGCGGATCAAGGTGCCGGTTTCGATGCGCCGTGCAGACTGGATGATCGGGGAATCAGCGGCAACCAGCGGCGTGAGCAAATCGGTAATTACCACACGTGACGGCGTGGGCACAGGTGTAACATCCGCAACGAGCACTTCTCCCAATGCTGATTGGTGTGCAGGCAGCACGTCCGGTCCGCCAAACGGTGCCACCACGCTCGCCATAATCTGATAAACCTGCCGCGCGCTGTTGAGCGGCTGCTGGACCAGGACACGATACTGCCCCCCCACGTCAACCAGGTAGCTGAACGTAATTTCCATCACATCGCGTTCGCTGGCTGCGGTGGATCGTACCGCTGTGCCGTCCGGCCCGATCAAATATACATCCGGGCGCGGAGAATCGGTGCGTTCGGCGTGCATACGCACCGTGATCGCCTGTCCGGGCGCAGCGTCAAGCGTCCATATATCTTCGCGCGTTTCCGGCAGCAGCACACCTTTCCGGCTGCGCCCAGAGGCCAGCGTCCCACCTTCGACTGGATAGCCGGTCAGTTCATACGTTGTTACGTTGCTGTTGTTGAGATCAATCACCAGCACGCGATAGCGCCCGACCTGCGCCAGCGGAACCTGTAAACGGGCCGTGCGCGTCAGTTGGTGGGTCACGGCATGAGCTAGCCAATCTCCATCCGGCGCTTCCAGGGCCAGCACCAACGGCAGATTGGTATCCTGCGCGATCAGCGTAAACTGCCATAGTTCCGGGTCGTCGATGTCCAGGAGCCAGCCATCCGTGCCAAGCGGCTGTAATGCGCCGCTGGCGGGCGTGTTTGGTGTCTGTGGAATACGCAGTGGGGTTTGTGGGGACGTATGTTGCGCAAAGCTCAGCCCCGCGATACCAGTACGCACCACCTGGATCGCATACCCTGAAGCCAGGATATCCGGCGTGAAGGTCATTTCGTAATAACCGCTGTTTTCCAGCATCACGGATTGTTTGAAAGCGTCACGGATGCTGCGCTCAAGCAGCAGCGTGCCATCCGGCGCATGAAGCCTCAGGCTGCCTTCCAATATCGTCCCAAATGGAATGAGCGTAACGTCCAGCAAGTCACCGCGCGTACCCTGGAAATACCACGATACAGGCTGCATTCCATCAGGACCGATGATCTGTGGTTGGTTGTAATATAGGGGTCGCGCCGCGCGGGTAGCGCTGGTGAGCCGCGCGGCTGTCAACGCAAAGTCAACTGGCGAATTATTGCGCACATCCACCGCTGAAACCTCGACCCAGTAGACGGCATTACCCGGCAGCGTGACATTGGTACGCAGTGGAGTCACGCCGGAAACCGTGTGCAGCAAGGCCCGCTCCGGCGTCATGATCGAAACCGTTGTAACCTGGGCGGGGTCGGCAATGTCCAGGTTCAGCACCAGGACACCGCCCGCTTCAACGCTGTAAAGTGCGGTGGGAGCATCCTGGCTGAGCCGACCGCGCATGATCAGGTTCAGGTCAAGCAGCGTGGGCGTGGGTTGGTCGTCACGGCTGCCGGGTGTGCGCAGGGTAAGCGCCAGTTCATAATCGCCCTGAGTGGTGCCGGTTTCACCAAAGTTGGGTCCGGCGCGGCGCGCAACAACGGTATAATTACCCGTGACTGGCAGCCGCAGAGCGTATAAGCCAGCGACCTGTTCACCCGTGTCTCCATCACTGTTGGCAATCACCGTACCATCCGGCGCAACCAGCGAAACATAAGCGTCCAGCGTGCCCGAAACCGCCGTCATCTGGATGTCGATCACGTCGCCGGTTGTCCCGCGGAACGACCAGAAATCCCGGTAAACCGTGTCGTCGATAGTGCCGGATGCGGTGCGCCCGTAAACCAGAATGGCACTGGACGGGTCTGGAGCATCCCCCGGCTCGATCAGGCTGAGCGCCAGTGTGTACGTACCGGAAGCGCTGTTCGCACTGGCAATCGTAATGCCGTGTGTGCCGCTGTCTTTTAACCCGATAGTGAACTGCATATCCAGCGGGTTCGCTTCCTGGGCGGCCAGTTCGAGCAGCAGTGCGCCATCGGGATCGCTGAGTGACACCGCAGGGATAACCTGTCCGCCGGTCCGTGTCACGCGGATCGAAACGATGTCGCCACGCAGCCCGTCAAATGACCACGTGTCAACGTCTGCCGCGTTAGCCAGTTCGCCGTCGATGGTTTCGCCATACTGCAAGCGCGGACCTTGCGCCGTCGCAAAAAACGCAGTGTAGGACAGCAGCGCCCAAACGAACACGCCGGTAACAAACACCCCTGCTCCAAACCGTATCAGGTTCTTTTTCTGCATTATGCCTCCAACATCGGGCGAATTGGATATCTGGCAGCCTGTTTATGATGGCACTATAACATAAGAAATTTCCCAAACCCTAACCCTTTGGTTTGGAAACCACAACGTTTTCATTATAGTCCACATCCGGATATAATGCGTATTATGGCGACGGCACGGAGGGAAAAAACGATGCCCAATACACGGGAACAATTAAAGGAAGCTTACCGCTTCATTCGTGAGGACCAGCCCGAACAGGCTCAGCAGATCATCCGGCCTATCCTGGATGCGGACCCGGAAAACGTCCATGCGTGGTGGCTGCTGGCCTATTCGGTAGATGATCCTTACCAGGTGCGTGATGCACTGAACCGGGTGCTTGAGCTGGACCCGAACTATTCCAACGCTCCCAAAGCACGCGAAATGCTGCAAACGCTGGAGGATACCTATTTCTCCGTCAGCCCCGGCGCAGAAAGCGCGGCCCTGTCCGGTGCTGATATGTACGAGGCGGAAACCCTCGGCACAGAAGGCGGCTCGTTCTTCGCTGATACGTTTGACTATGAAAGCGATCAGGAGACCGGCCTGATCGATGACGATTACGGGACTGTCGATGACTCGTTTTTCGATGCCAGCTACGAGGATGACCCCTTGCGCGTTGATGATCCGGGCGACGAAGACGATATCGGCAACCTGTTTGATGCCACCGGCACAGATGCGCTGGGACTTGATGCGGAAGAACGCGCCGTTGCCGAAGAACGCGCGGGACAACGCTCTGGGCGCGGTCGCCGGACGTTGCTTTTGCTGCTGCTCGTGATCCTGGCTGGGATTGCCGCCGCTGTTCTGCTGCTGCGTGAGGACGGCAAAAAAGCGTCCGACCCGGAACAGCTAGCGGCTCTTGAGATCGATTCTGCCGCGCTGGATAGCGCAGCGGCAGCGGCCCAGGCCGACATGACTTCGGTTGGCGTGGGAACTCAGCCGCGCGCTGTGGTCGCCGAATCCGAGCTTGGTACGACGCTGTTCGCGGAATTCTGCCATGACTCGTCGCGCGAACTGGCGCAGGATATCGCGCTGGCTATGCAGCTTGTAACGCAACGGGCGGTGAGCGCCGCTGCCGATATCGACGCGGTGGGGGTCTCCGTCAACCGCTGCGCGCCGGACGTTCAAGACACGCTCTATCGCGCGTATGTGCCGGTTGAAGCCGCACAAAGCTATGTCAACGGCGACTTTGGCAGCGGAGAAGCGGGCTGGGCAGCGTACCAGCAGCGCTGGCAGAAGCCCTGATCCCGCACCTGGCTATTCGTCGTCCAGGGGACTGGCGACCTGGGTTTGCAGTGGACGCTCGAACGGCAGCCACACCGTGAAGGTGCTGCCCAGGTTCATCGTACTGTCAACCTTAATACTGCCGCCGTGCCCCTGGACGATCCCATATGTGACCGGCAGACCCAATCCGGTCCCTTCGGTTTTGGTCGAATAGAATGGCTCGAAGATGTTCGCCATCGTTTGCTCGTCCATCCCGACACCGGTATCCGCGATCATCACCGCGACGCCATCTCCCTGGACAAAGCTTTCCACCGTGATCAACCCGCCGCTCGGCATCGACTCCATTGCGTTGAGCAGCAGATTCAGGAACACCTGCTTAAGCTGCACCGGCGTTCCCTGTACTGGCGGCACATAAGCGAGATGCAGTTCGATTTTGATGCGCGCACGTTCAAGCTGTTTCTTGACCAGCGTCAGTACTTCTTCGAGCAGAATCGAAAGATCGACTTCCTGGGTTTCGCCTGCGCTGGGTCGTGCAAAGTCCAGCAGCCGCGACACAATGCTCTTGATACGCTGCACCTCTGTCTCGGCAATGCGCAGGCTTTCCGGGTCAACAGGTTGGTTATTTTCAACATCTTCCAGCGCAACCTCAAGACAGTTCAGAATGGGCTGCAATGGGTTGTTGACCTCGTGCGCGACTCCCGCCGACAGCCGCCCCAACGCGGCCAGCTTTTCGCTCTGGATCAGTTGATCCTGGGTGGCGCGTAGTTGGCGCGTGCGCTCCTCGACCATGCTTTCGAGATTCTGCGCGTAGTTTTGTAAGGTTTTATGCAGTTGTGCATTGCGAACCGCTAACGCTGCTTGCTCGCCAATCGAACGCAGCATCCGCAGGCTGCTCTTGCTGAAGTAATCCTGTTCGGTGTGCGCAACCGTCAGAATACCAACCAGCCGCCCGTCGTGCTTCAGCGGGGCTGCCAGCGCCGCATGGAATCCCGCATCCCGGAGCGATTCGCAGTTCGAGCAGTTTTCATCAGTATCGGAGATCAACACCGGCCCGTTTTCCACGACGACGCGCCCGGCCACCGTGCGCGTGTCGTCCAGCATCGCGCGGGCGTCGTCCAGGTCGCGGAAGCCACGCACCGTGTCACGAAACAGGATCAGGTTTGGGCTTTCGTCAAACAAGTATAATTCGGCGAAATTGGCTTGCAGTTCATTTTTAGCGATCACCAGGATCAGTTCGGTCAGGTCATTGAGACCAAGCTGCTGGTTGAACTCGCCGCCGATACGGACTAATGCTTCAAGTTCTTCGCTGCGTCGTTGCAGCCGGTCTTCAAGCTGGCGCGCGCGCATTTTGCTGGTGGCACGCGCCAACAGTTCGTGATAATCGTAAGGTTTGCGGATGTAATCATCCGCACCCAGGTTGAAACCATGCGCCACGTCGGAGGGTTCCCGCGCGGCAGCCGTGACGAAGATCACCGGGATACGTGCGGTTTCCGGGTCTTCACGCAGCCGGGCGGTGACTTCGAACCCGTTCAGACGTGGCATTTGCACGTCCAGTAAAATCAAGT
>CAZMNL010000004.1:0-5654 GCA_964567525.1 uncultured Anaerolineaceae bacterium | reverse complement strand
AAGTCCGGGCGAAAGGCACGCGCTTTTTCTAGCGCTTCCAGGCCGTCGCGCGCACTTTCTACAGCGAAGCCGTCGCGTTCCAGAACGCGCTTGAGCAGCAGTACCGCGTTTTGCTCGTCGTCAGCGACCAGGACTAAAGGCTGGCGTTCGGGCATTGTCTTGGCTCCTCTATGGATCCCCTTCAGGCTGCAAGTTTTGTGCCAGATATGATAATCGTTCTGGGCCAAATGCGAAACCTTGAAAACGACCACGCTTAATATCCTTACGACAATATGCTAAAATCACCTTGTTTGCCCTTTGCAGAAGGAAACAGAATATGCGGACCCAACGACGTTGGTTACAGGCCGTTGCGCAGGGTGTCATGCTCGGCTTGCTTGTGAGCGCTATTTTCATCGCCGGGATTTTTGTTGGAGACCGGTTCTCCGTCGATGCCCAGGACCGCCGGGAGCCTGGTTTCGAACTCCTCGGCGAAGTCGAAGACTTACTCGGCGCGCATTACCTGCGCGAGCTGCCCACCGGTAGCGAGATGGAATACGCCGCCATCCGGGGCTATCTCGGTTCGCTCAGCGATCCGTACACGTTCTTCATCGATCCCCCCGTCGCCCAGAGCGAATCGGACGTGCTCGCCGGGCAATATGGCGGCATCGGCGTGCAGCTTAAGATCAACGAGCGCGGCCAGTTTGTGCTTTACCCCTTCCGTGACAGTCCCGCGGCTGAAGCCGGTATCCAGGATGGTGACATCCTGCTGGCGATTGACGGCGAACCGATCCCGCCCGGCGAGCGCGTAGACGTGATCGACCGGCTGCTGCGCGGCGAAGTCGGCGAGGAGCGCGGCGTAACGCTCACCGTGCAGCCTGTTGGCGCTGCGGAAGATGAAGTACAAGAACATTTCATCCCCTTTGCCGTCGTGCAGGTCCCTTCGGTGATCTGGCGCACACTGGTTGAAGAACCGTCATTCGGATATGTCCAGATGCTGCGCTTTACCGCTCGCACTCCGGAAGAACTGCGCACCGCGCTCACCGAATTGCACGATCAGAATATCCGGGCGCTGGTGCTGGACCTGCGTGGCAATTCCGGCGGCTTGCTGCAAGAATCGGTCCAGGTGGCGTCGGAATTTCTCGATGGCGGTGTCGTATTCTACGAAGTGCGCCGCGATGGTGAAACCGCCGCGTATGCGAAGGAAGGCGGGGCAGCGCTCGATATCCCGCTGGTTGTGCTGGTCAATGGCGGAACCGCCAGCGCCGCTGAACTGGTCGCGGGCGCGATTCGTGATCGTGAGCGCGGCATTCTGATCGGCCAGAAGACTTTCGGCAAGGGGTCGGTGCAGCTCATTTTCCGGCTCTCAGACGATTCGTCGATACACATCACGTCTGCCGAGTGGTTCACCCCGGCGCGTGCGGTGCTGGACGGTGTCGGTCTGGAACCAGATATCAGCATGATCCCCGCCGAAGATGGCCGCGATGTTGAACTGGGCGAATCAATCCGTTTTTTGCAGGCCCAACTCGCTGCAACCGGCATGGAAGAATAACCGCCGCGCACTGGCGTGCGGTCAAAAACCGTCTGTAATCCAGTAAAGGGTGCCTTATGTCTATAGATGTACCGGAAAAAACCAAACAGCCCGTTCCCCGCACCTCGACTCGGCAGGAAGCGCCCGCCGTCGCGCGTGCGTTGGTGCTGGTCGTCGTTGCGGCAGCTTTAGGCTTTTTCGGGGGCGTTTGGTTTGCCACCGTCAATGATTCGCCGCACAACGACGAAGACTTCGATATCTTCTGGCAGAGTTGGGATGTGTTAGAAGACGAGTTTTACTACGACCTGCCCGAAGATCAGGCGCTTGTGCGTGGCGCGTTGCAGGGGTTGTTAGCCACCACCGGCGACCGTTATACGTTCCTGGTGCCGCCCGTCCGCGCTGAGTTTGAACGCCAGGCGACGGCGGGCGAATTCGGCGGGATCGGTTCTTATGTCGGCCAGAACGCCAGCGGCCAGTTAATCCTGACCATGCCCTTCAATGACTTTCCGGCGGAAAAAGCCGGGCTGCGGCCCGGTGATGTCGTTCTGGCCGTGGACGGTACGAGTGTCACCGGCTGGACGCTCGACGATGCCGTCGGCTTGATACGCGGCGAAGTCGGCACGGAAGTGACGCTGACCATTTATCGCCCCTCAACAGGCCGCGAGATCACCGTCGAGATCACGCGCGCCAGGGTTGAATTACCCACCGTATATGCTACGATGTATGGTGAGGTTGGCTATATCCGGCTGTTTAGCTTCAATTCCAGGGCGACCACGTTGATTGAATCCGAAATCGCCGCGCTGCTCGAACAGGATGCCCAGGCGTTGATCCTTGATCTGCGCGGTAATCCCGGCGGCTTGCTCGATCAGGCCGTTAGCGTGAGTGATTTGTTCCTGGATGAAGGGCTGATCCTGACGCAGCGCAGCCGTTCCGGTAAAGATATCAGCTACCGCTCCACGAACGGCCAGGTCGCCGAACAACTGCCGCTGGTAGTGGTGATGGACGAGTTGAGCGCCAGCGCATCCGAGGTTGTCGCCGGGGCGCTGCGCGACCGCGACCGCGCCATCATCATCGGGCGGACCAGTTTTGGCAAGGGGTCCGTACAGCACGTTTATGACCTGGCGGACGGTTCGCAGCTTCGCCTGACGGTGGCTGTGTGGTATACGCCTGGCGAAATCCCGATCCAGGGCCAGGGTCTTGAACCCGATATCGTGGTGGTCCTGCCGGACGAGGATACAGCCATTGAGCAGGATATCTTCATCGAAACCGCATTAGCCTATTTTGAACAACAGGGGCTTGCTGTGACCGGCGATACCCCCACATCAGAAAGCGAGTAAAACGAAGTGAGCGCCAATCGAAAAGTTGTGACCACGAATCGCAAGGCGCGGCACGACTACGACATCATGGACGCCTACGAAGCCGGTCTGGTCTTGACCGGCTCGGAGATCAAATCGATTCGTGCAGGTCGCGTGAATTTGCGCGAGGGATATGTACAGGCACGCGATAGTGAACTGTGGCTGATCAATACCCACATCGCCTCTTACGACCAGGCAGGCCGCTACGGGCATGATCCCCTGCGCCCGCGTAAACTGCTGCTGCACCGCAAAGAGATCGACCGCATCACGTCCGAGATACAGGAAAAAGGGCTGACCATCGTGCCCACCGTGATGTACCTGACGCGCGGCAGGGCAAAGGTTGAGATCGCCATCGCGCGCGGTAAAAAGAAGTACGACAAGCGCGAAACCCTGCGCGAAAAAGACAGCAAGCGCCAGATCGAACGCGCGCTGCGTCAGCGAGGTTAACCGCTGTGTTCCGGTCCTGGCGATATCCGCGCATTTCCCAGGCGGAAGATATCCCCCCGGTTCCCTGGCCGGGCACGATTCGGGAGATCAACGATCTGCCAATGGCGCAGAAGCACGCCATCTACCGGACGCTGATCCCCGATTGGGCTTACCAGATTTTTGAGATTGATCCGGCGACCCAGACCGTGCGCGGCGAAAACGTAGTCCAGATGCGTTGTCCGGCAGGCAGCAGTTTCGTTGAAATCTCGGCGTATAATGTGCCCGAATCCCAGGAACCGGCGTTATACATCCACATGGGCGATACCTTCAACTCGCAGTTGATTGTACTGCTGGCCGTGGTTAACGATCCCGCCTCACCACGCTACAACATTGACGTTGATGAATACGGCCAACCAAACCGCCTGGGCACGGAGCGCCGCAATCTCGCCGAAGAGCTGCGCGCGTTCAAAGCCGGGCTGGTTCCCGGACAGGTCCGGCGGGGGCTGCGCGTCTTCCGCACCGCTGTGCCGTTGTTCGAGCAGTTTGTCGCGCGCATGGGTCATGATCTGTTCATCATCGAACCGCTGTTTTACCACAACGCCGTGATCTTTGAGCGTTACGGCTTTGCCTATTCGCGTGGTTTGCAGAAGATGAAAGTCATCCACGCCGGGTTTGCGCCGGACGGCACGCTGCACCGCCAGCTAGACGGCTCTACGCCGTTCCGCGCGCCGGACGCATGGCAGACGATCTCCGGGCGTTCGTGGGCGCTGCATGATGGCCTGGGCCATAACCCTTTCTCCGATATCCAGATGTACAAACGTGTGGGCATGGATGCACACGTGCGTACTTTCCCCGGTGCGCGCTGGGAATAGCACCGCGCGCTTTTTCCTCATGCCCTGATTCAACACGGAGCCAATGTCATCTCGCGCGAACTGCATAAATCCTATCTTGTAAGTGTTGTCTAACACTCTGAAATACGGTTAAATACTCAGGGCTTACCGGAATCGTACTTTATACCGACTGCTGGTCACTAGTTAACCCCTGATACCAGCCAGCATAACCGGGACCTGTGCTTATGTCTCATGTCCACTACTTGCTTGAGGAATCGGTAGCGCACGCACTCAATGCGATGCGCATCGGTGAACCGCTGGGCGATCACCCGCTGCGTTATTTCCTGTCCGTGCGTGAGCGTTTGGCCGTCCCGTACAATCTCACCGGCGAAGCGGCGGTCGAAGTGGCGGTCTTTGATTATCTTGCTGATATCATCCTCGAACAGTTTTCAATTACGCGCGCTGTACATCACCTGTCATCACCAGCGCGCGAGTGTGTCGATCTCACGCTGCGGCAGGACTTTCAGCCCGGCGTAGAAGACCTGGAAGCGTGGAGCGTTCTCTATCACCGCCATTTGTGCATTCGGCACGGTCTGAGTTTCCAGCAGATCGCCGGTCATGCCGCGTCAAATGTGCGCACCATTCGCCGCCGTCATAGTACCGGCGTTCAGCGATTAACCCATACCCTGATCCGTGCCGAACAGGATGCCCGCCGCCGCCATACGGTGGAACGCCTGCGCTGTCTGCTGCCCGCCGTCTTTGCGCCTGACCTGGAAAATGTGAATGCGGCGCTGCCGGTTGCGCTGCATTTTATGGATGATTCCGTTGATGCGCCGCATCACATCGTGCTGCACGGACCAATGGGCATTGGCAAGCAGGTGTTAGCAAACCGCCTGGCCGCAGAGCTGATCAACCTGGGATTACTTGATGATCTGGTTTGGCTGGAATGCGGCACGCTGTCGCCTGAACCGGAAAATTTACTGCTCGATATCGCCAGCCGTCTGGGTGCTGGCACGCTGGATATGCTGCGCGCATACCTGTTTCGTTACACGACCCTGATCGTATTGCACGGCGCGGAACAGGTCGTGCAGGATCAGCACCGCATCGAAACCCTGCTCGCGGCCCTTTCCCCGGCGCGCGTGGTGATCACCAGCCGGGTTCGCCTGCCAGAAAGTCTGTGGTTCTACGAGATTTCGATCCCCGCACTGAATCACCATCAGGCGTTTGTATTCCTGGAACAGCTTTCACAGCGCAGCGTCCCCGCACGCACCGATTGGATCGCGCATTTTGATGACATCTGGACGGCGGTGGGCGGTAATCCCGCCGCGCTGAAAACCGTTTGGGCGACATCATCTGCTGTGCCGCTTGAGTCGGCTCTCGCTGAGTCAGCGTTTCACCATCTCTATCACCGCGTATGGGAACAACTTGATGCGGACTCCCGGCGGGTGTGGCTGCTGGCGCTGCTGTTTCCTGCGCAGGCCATTTCCCGCGAGCGCCTGGTCGCGTGCGCTGGTCTGCCGGTGCGCCACACCGACC
>CAZMNL010000003.1:0-24656 GCA_964567525.1 uncultured Anaerolineaceae bacterium | reverse complement strand
TCTCGATTTCGAATGGAGAGGGGGATTTGACGCAGAGCGTCTTTCTCTGCGCACTCTGCGGTGTGATTTTAGTTTTTCGGAATCCCTGTGTAAACAGGCGTTGTCACGAGGTCAGGGTGATGCGTTTGCCCGCGTTGGGTTCGACGTAAATCGGGTTGCTGAGAATCCACATGCGCATCGCGCCGTGATATTCGCGCCAGACCTCCACGCGGTATGCACCCGGTTGGCTGACGACGAATGTCACGTTTTCGGCGCGGTGATCTTCGGCAACCACCACGCCATAACGGATGATTTTGATGTGCGCGCGGCCAGGGGCCAGCGCTTGCAGCGTGACTCCGTGTCCCAGGCGGATCGATTCGCCCATGATCGCGGTGGTGTTCTGGCCCTGAGCGGTGAACAGAAATCCGCGTGTATCGCCGGGGATGTCGTAGCCGATGAAGGCGCGGCCCTGCTGTAAGGCGTTGTACAGCAGCATCCGGTCGTGCGCGGCATCCCCTACCAGAGGTGTTTTAGTCAGGATGTGGGTGTTCACGCAGTTAAACAGGAAATCGTAGGGGAACACGGTATGCGTAACCGGCCCCAAAGCGACGCGCTGGCCGTGCGCGTCCGCCCCGCCGATGCCGACTACACGTTGGCCGCTTTCGAGCAGGTGGTCCCACAGGTCAAGCGTGGACTGCGCCGGGCCAGTCATGATGTCATCCGGGCGGAAGAGGGCGCGCAGGGCCGCATTGCGGTTCGGCAGAGAGTCTTTAAAGCGCGACATGTAGTTCCAGATTTCCAGCCCGGTATAGCCTCTGGTATCGCGGTCCAGCCAGGGGATCGCGGGCAGCCTTAACCAGTCTACCGCGCGGTCATCAGGATGCGCGATGAAGCTCAGCCCGTCTGCGCGATCTACCGCGTCGAGCAGCCCGGCGAAATTATGCGCATGGCGTGTCATTTCGGCGTCCACGTTGTATATCAGCAGGTGGTTGGCCTGCGGTACGCGCGTCCGGTCGTGGACCTCCTCACCCGCCAGCAGCAGCACATAGCCGCGATCTTCGTCACCGTAGTAGCCTTCGATGCCGGTCACCAGCAGGTTGTGATCGGTGAATGCGACGAAGTCCAGACCGGCCAGTAGAGCTGCTTCTGCGATGGCGGTGTGGGAGCCTTCGCCATCTGAATAGTGGGTGTGGACGTGTAAATTGCCGACGTATTCGTATGCTGCCATTTGCGCTATCCGCCAGGGTGCATGATGATCATCAGGCCAAGCGTACTGCAAGCGCAGGAAAACTGTCAAGCGGGAGATGCGCTGCTTTGGGCAGCGTGTGGTATACTTGGCAAAAGTGTGCTGAGGTGTGTGTCGTGATATTACTTTCGGGTTTACAGGTATGAACGAGATTCCACCACAAGAGGAACGAAGGACAACCGGTGTGCAACGCCGCCCAACAGTGCCGCCCGAAGAAACGCGGCAGGGCGATGCGACGCAGCCCGGCGTGAGCGGGCCAGCGCCGCGCACGCGCGCGCAGCAGCCGCGCTCCCCCTCGCGCCCGCCGCAGCAAACCGGCACACGGCGGCAGTATTCGCCGCAGCGTGCTTCTGCGCCGCCGCCCCCGCCTGCTGCCCCCGGTACAGGTCCCACCCGCCGCCGAGTCCAGCAGCGTCACCAGCCGGTCCCACCGAGCCAAAGCGGTTTATACTTCCCCTGGTGGTCACTGGTGCTCATGGTCGGGATCGTGGGCGTGATCGCGTTTTCGCTGTTGTACTTTTTCACCGAACTGAGCGAACCCGCTAATCCCGGCGACCAGGTTCCGCGCATTCAGGTAGTGACCTCGCAGCCGACGCTGAGCCAGGATTTTTCATCCAGTTCGGGGCAGGCGGCGGCTCCGCCGGGCGGCGCATGGCCGACTCCCATCCCCCAGGCGCAGCCAAGCGCAACCGTGCCGCTGCCGACTCCCGTTCCGACGCAGACTCTACCCCCCGGCGATTTTGCGATTGGGATTACGATCCAGGTGGTCGGCGTGGGTGAGGCCGGGCTGAATGTACGTTCTGCGCCAGGATTGGATGGTAATCTGCTGTTTTTGGCGGGTGAAGGTAATTTTTATACGCTAGTGGGCGGCCCGCAGGATGTAGACGGTTACGAGTGGTGGAAGATCGAGGACCCTGGTAATCCGGCCAGCGTGGGGTGGGCGGCGCGGAACTTTTTGATGGTGGCTTCGCAGTGACGCAAAAGGAATGCTCCGTTGGCTGATCAGACTGTGGCTGCGCGTGCGGCGGAACTGCGCCGCATGTTGAACAAGCATAACTACCATTATCACATTTTGAACGCGCCGTTGATCACGGATATCGAATACGATGCGCTTTTCGAGGAACTGCGCCAGATTGAAGAGCAGCATCCCGATCTGCAAACGCCGGATTCTCCGACACGCCGCGTCGGTAGTGATCTACAGGAAGACCTGCCGAAGGTCACGCACGTTGTCCCGGTACTCTCGCTGAGCAACGTGTTTGATGCGGAGGATGTGCGGGCATGGCGCGAGCGCATCGGGCGTTTACTGCCGGAAAACTACGCGCTGGATTACGTCGTCGAGCCAAAGTTCGACGGGCTGACGGTGGTGCTGACCTATGTTGACGGTGTGCTGGTACAGGCGGCAACACGCGGGAACGGCGAGATTGGCGACGACATTACGCCCAATGTGCGTACTGTGAAGACGGTCCCGCTGCGGCTCTTTGCGCCGGAGGATGGTTCACCGGTTCCGGCGCGGCTGGTGGTGCGTGGCGAGATGCTGTTCCTCAAACACGATTTTGAAGCGCTAAACCGGCGCATGATCGCCGAAAATCAGCCGGTTTTCGTGAATGCGCGTAATGCGGCTTCCGGCGCGCTGAAACAGAAAGACGCGCGCATCACCGCCGAACGGCCCCTGACCGCGTTCTGCTATGCGATTATGGATGCCGATGGCGAAATCCCGGTGACGCAGTGGGATACGCTGCACTTCCTGCGGGCGTTGGGCTTCCTGACGGCTGAGCCGGTCATCCGGCGCTTTGACGACCTGGACGATGTGATCGCGTATGCGCAGGATTTTGTCAGCCGCCGCAACCAGCTTGATTACGAGATCGACGGGCTGGTGCTCAAGGTTAACGATCTCGCCACCTACAACGATCTGGGGGTGGTGGGCAAAGATCCGCGCGGCGCGGTCGCGTATAAGTTCCCCGCTGAGGAAGCGACGACCCGCTTAACGGACGTGGTGGCGAACGTGGGGCGCACGGGCGTGCTGACGCCAACGGCTGTCTTAGAGCCGGTGTTCGTTGGCGGCGTGACCGTGCGGCAGGCCAGCCTGCACAACTACGACCTGATCGCGCAGAAGGACATCCGCATGGGCGACACAGTGGTGATCAAACGCTCCGGTGACGTGATCCCTTACGTGATCGGGCCGGTGCTCGCGGCGCGGACCGGTGACGAACAGCCCATTCACCCGCCGGAACGCTGCCCGGCTTGCGATTCGCTGGTGGAGCGCGACGAGGGCGAGGTGGCGTACTATTGCACCAATCCCGCGTGCCCGGAACGCACCGCGCGCAATATCGAATACTTTGTCTCGCGGGCGGCGCTCGATATCGAGGGACTCGGCGAGCGCGGCGTGCGCGTGCTGTTGGAACACGGGCTGATTCACGATGAAGCGGATTTGTTCTCGTTAACGGGCGACGATCTGCTGCCGTTAGGGGGCTTCGCCGAGAAAAAGGTGCAGAACCTGCTGGAGAGCATCAGCGCGGCGAAAACGCGACCGCTGCCCCGGTTGGTGGGCGCGTTGGGGATTCGCGGGGTGGGCAGCACCATCGCGGAACTGCTGGTCCGGCATTACCCATCGATTGACGCGCTGATGGGCGTTTCGGTGGAAGAACTCGAAGCGGTCGAGGGCCTGGGACCGCACACGGCGAGCGCGATCACTGCGTGGTTTGCCGATCCGCACAACCGCCGCCTGATCGAAAAGTTCCGCGCGGCGGGCTTGCGGTTCGAAGCTGAGGACGCGCCCGCTGTGACGGCTCCGCAGGTGTTCGCCGGGATGACGTTTGTGCTGACCGGCACGCTGCCTACGCTCAAACGCAACGAGGCGAAAGCGCTGATCGAGCAGTACGGCGGCAAAGTCACCGGCAGTGTCAGCCGCAAAACGTCTTACGTGGTCGTGGGCGACGATCCCGGTAGCAAGTACGACAAAGCGCAGGAACTCGACATTCCTATTCTGGATGAGCAGGCTCTTTTAGCACTGATTGGTGAAAGCAATGACTAATCCCGCTGTGACCATGCACCCCAGCCGCGTGAAAACCATTCAACGGCGGCATCCCTGGATTTTTTCCGGCGCATTGACCGAGGTACACGGCGCACCGCAGGATGGTGATATCGTTGACGTGCGCAGCGAGGCGGGCGGTTTTCTCGCGCGCGGCTACTGGAACAACCGCTCCAGCATTCGCGTGCGTGTGCTCACCTGGGACGAAGCGGAGACGGTCGATTCTGCGTTCTGGCGTGTGCGTTTGCAGCGGGCGATTGCGGCGCGCAGTGTCGAAAACCGCGTCTATGCGCACGGCACGGTGAACGCCTGCCGATTGGTGAATGCCGAGAGCGACGGGATTCCGGGACTGATCGTGGACCGTTACGGCGATTGGCTGGTCGTGCAGGCGCTCACGCTGGGGATTGACGTTCGCAAGCAGGAGATCGTTGATCTGCTGGCGGACCTGCTCAAACCGGCGGGCATCTACGAGCGCAGCGACGTGGACGTGCGCGAAAAAGAGGGCCTGCCGCCCGCGTCCGGTGTGCTCTACGGTAAGGAACCGCCCGAACTACTCGAACTCGACGAGAACGGGCGGCGTTTTCTGGTCGATGTGCGGGCCGGACACAAGACGGGTTTTTACCTGGATCAGCGCGAAAACCGCGCCGCGATTGGTGAATGGTTCCGCGAGGACGCGCACGCCGATCAGCGCGTGGTGGTGAACGCCTTCGCGTTTACGGGCGGTTTCGCCGTCTATGCGCTGGAAGGGCTGGCGCAGCGCGTGATCAATATTGACACCTCGGCGGATGCGTTGGCCCTGGCAAAGCAAAACGTCGCGCTGAACGGCTTCCAAACGCGCGACGAGGACTATGTACATGGGGATGTGTTCGAGGTGCTGCGTACTTACCGCGACATGGGGCAGCAGTTCGACATGATCATCCTCGATCCGCCCAAGTTCGCGCACTCCTCGCGGCAGGTGGAGAGCGCGGCGCGCGGCTACAAGGATATCAACATGCTGGCGTTCCGGCTGCTCAAGCCCGGCGGGATGCTGGCGACCTTCTCATGCTCCGGCGCGATCAGCGCGGACCTGTTCCAGAAGATCGTGTTCAGCGCCGTGATCGACACCGGGCGGGATGCGCAGATCGTGCGGTATCTCGCGCAGGCGTCCGATCACCCTGTTGCGCTGACCTTCCCTGAAGGGGCCTATCTCAAGGGGCTGCTGTGCCGCGTCTGGTAAGGCGCAGATCAGGCCCGGTTTTCGGGTAGTTCCCCGTGCATCTGTATGGCAGCCAACCGGACGATCTTGTCGCTGGTTTCGCGCCAGCTAATGCGGCTCAGGCCCATCTTCTCGCGCAGTTTCTCCAGGTCCATGCCCCGGCGATAGTCGCGCACGGCGCTGGTCCAGCGCAGAATCTCAAACGACACGCGGTCCTCGATTCCTGCGCCTTTCGCCGTATCACGCAGCACGTATTCCAGGTTGCGCGCGGTGCAGTCGAAGATCGTGTCTTCCAGTTCATACTGTTCCAGGTATTCGTCCAGCACGTTGAGCCAGTCGGGGTCAAGCGGGATTCTGCGCTCTTTGTAGACGTTGTTCGGCTTTTTGTGGCGCACAATCAGTACGGGCTGCTGCGGGTCGTCGCGCTGGATGTGGTCGCGGGTCAGGTGCATGGCCTCACTCTTTTTGATGCCGGTATCCAGCAGCAAGCGCACCAGCAGATCGGGACGTGCGTCGGGTTTGTCAGCGAGTCGCAGTTGGGCGGTTTGCGAGAGCAGGCGCGCGATGGCGTCATCGGACAGCACCGGTTGCAGCGGGGCCGCACCGGAACGCTGGAGCAGGGCCTCGGCGGGGTCGTAGGGCAGCACAGACTCGCTTTTCAGGAATTTGAAAAATACCTTGAGCGTCGTCACGCGCCGCGCGTAGGTCTTGCGGCTGCATGGAACCCCGCGCCCGCTTTCGATCCATTCCATGAAGCGGTTAAGCTGGCTGGTGGTGAATTCTCCGAGTGGCATATCCTCCCCGAAGAACTCTGTCACCAGGCGTAGATCAGACTGGAACGCGCTGATCGTGTGCGGGCTGCGCCCTTCCTGGCGTAGATATTCTAAAAACGGTTCTACCGCTGCGCTGAATGGGCTGAAGTGGGTCAGGGCGTGTTCTGAATCATCGGGCAAAAGCGGCAACTGTCGCAGCGACATGGTGTTTCCTTTGTTGAATCTTCACTGTTATTGATCATCGTATCTTGAAATAGGTTAACATAGATCAAATTGTACGCATACTTACTCCCCGGAGGTCCTAAAATGGTTACATATCGAGATAAACCCTGGCTGGCACACTACGACGATGACGTGCCGCACACGCTGCACCCCTATCCCAACCATCCCTTACATACGTTCTTGATCCGCGCTGCTGAACAGCATGGTGATGCTACCGCGACGATTATGTCGGCCAAACTGCCGCTGGTGGGCAGATTGGCGCACAGGCTGACTTACCACGATATAAACGCGGCTTCAGATGCGCTGGCGGCGGCGCTGGTTGATTGGGGCTTGCACAAGGGGGATCGCGTGGCGGTGGTGATGCCCAACTGCCCCCAGTTCGTGATCACGTTCTACGCGATCCTCAAAGCCGGATGTACGGTGGTGGCTGTGAATCCTACGTTCCCGCCGCGCAGAATTGCCGAGCAGTTGAAGGACAGCGGCGCGAAAGCGGTGGTGACACTCTCGCTGTTCTACGAGGGTGTGAAGTCCATCCAGCGCGAGACGCCGGTAGAGCACGTCATTGTGACGAATATCAAGGAATATTTACCCGGATTGGCGCGCGTGCTGTTCACGCTGGCGAAAGAGAAAAAAGAGGGCCACCGCATCGAGAAGCGCCCCGGCGATCACGGGTTCCAGGACGTGCTGGCGCAGTATGCCGGGCGTCAGCCGGGGGTGGCTGTCAGCGGCGATGATATCGCTATTTTTCAGTATACGGGCGGTACTACCGGCGTGCCGAAAGCGGCCATGTCCACCCACGCGGCGCTGGTTGCCAATACGATGCAGTGCCGCGCGTGGCTGGCCCGTGAGAACGTCCAGGAGGTCTTTCTGGCGGCGATTCCGCTGTTTCACGTGTTCGGCATGGTGGCGGTGATGAGTTTCGCGGTTTCAATGCACGCGGAGATGATCCTGGTGACCAACGCGCGCGATATTCAGGACGTGGTAGAAAATATCGACCAGTTCCGCCCGACGATTTTCATGGGCGTGCCGGCACTGTTTAACGCGATCAATAACCACCAGGGCGTTAAGGAAGGACGTTTCGACTTATCATCAATTTATGCGTGTATCAGCGGGTCCGCGCCGCTGCCACCGGCTACCAAGCGCCGCTTTGAGGAACTCTCCGGCGGCGTGATCCTGGAGGGCTTCGGGATGAGCGAAGCGCCTACCGCCTCGCACGCGAACCCGGTCAAGGGGGAGAATCGCACCGGTTCAATTGGGCTGCCGTTTCCTGACATGGAAATGCGCATCGTTGATCTGGATGAGGGCGAAACGGATTTGCCGGTCGGCGAGATTGGCGAACTGTTGATGCACGGGCCGCAGTTAATGCGCGGTTATCACGGGATGCCGACCGAGACGGCGAACGCGCTGCGCCCTGATGCCGAGGGTAAGGTCTGGCTGTATACCGGCGATATCGCGCGCATGGACGAAGATGGTTACTTTTACATCGTAGACCGCAAAAAAGATATGGCGCTGATTGGCGGATTTAACGTTTATCCGCGCAATGTGGAAGATGTGCTGATGGAGCACGAGGCTGTGCAGGATGCTGCCGTCGCTTCTATTCCACATCCTGACTCGGCGAAGGTGGGGCAGGAGGCATTGAAAGCCTGGGTTGTGGTCAAGCCGGAGTATACATTGTCCGCAGACGAGTTGATCGCGTTTGCGGGTGATAGGCTGGCGCGGTATGAAGTGCCTACGCGTATCGAATTTGTGGACGAACTGCCGCGCACTGCGGTAGGCAAAATTCTGCGTCGGGAACTCGCACGTATGGAGATCGAGGCGCGTGAGCAGGCGGAAGGAAACTGATCTTGTATCGCCCAAAATCAAAGAGGAGTTCATTGTGACCTATACCGATCATTCGGATGTGCAGGCTGCGTTGTTCGATATCGACGGCACACTGACCACCGGCGGGCCGGTCTGGAAGGCGCTGGTACAATCGCAAGACGTACTCCCGGCGCGCAAGTTGTGGCTGTATGGGACGGCGTTCCCGCACTATGCGCTGAGCAAAGCGCGTCTCGCGGACCAGGCCCGGTTCCGGGATCGCTGGGTGCGGCTGATGGCGTGGCTCATGCGCGGTTGGCACAGGACACAGGTGGACGCCATGTGTGAGAAAATCGTCCAGACGGCGCTGGTCCCGAATGTGCGCGCCGATGTGGTGGATTTGCTCAAGATGCATCGGGCACAGGGCCACCCGGTTGTGCTGGTATCGACGATGTTTGAGCGCATTGTCAGCCGTTTTGCCGAATTGATGGAGGCTGATGCTGGTTTGGGGTCGCGGGTCGCGTTTGACGGCGATGTGTGCGCCGGGCGCATTGTGGGGGAGACGTGTTCCGGTGTGCGCAAAGTGGCTTTTGCCCAACGCTATCTGGCGGAAAACTGGCCCGATATCGCCGTCAGTGCGTGCGCCGCCTATGCCGACAGTGGCTCGGATATCCCGTTTCTATCGGGTGTGGGTTTCCCTGTGGCGGTGTATCCCGATGATGCCATGCGCGAAGCGGCTGACGCGGTGGTCGGGCCGGTGTTCGCGGGCAAGTAGTGCGGCGTGCGCATCAAGCACACGCAATGTAACCGGAATAAAAACGCCCCGTCAAAACGACGGGGCGTTGTACGTATCAGCGGACCATCACGCGGGTGAGGGCGCTGTACCCATAGGTGAGGGGGGCATATCGCTGTCGGTTTGTGCGTCGTCGAGGTCGTCGGCGCGTGCCGACGCGGTCGGTTCGTCAGGGATGTCGTCGTGATCATCGTGCGAAGGTGGCTCGCCCATCAGTTCCAGGAACTCGTCACGGCCAATTGTTTCAATTTCTACCAGGCGTCCGGCTACGGCGTCGAGCTTGTCGCGGTTTTCATGCAGCAGCGTTAGCGCGCGGTCGTAAGCTACGGATACCAGTTCGTGGACTTCCTCGTCGATCTGTTCGGCGACGCTTTCGCTGTAGTCGCGTTGCTCGCCAATCTCGCGCCCCAGGAAGACCAGTTCTTCTTTCTGGCCGAAGACACGCGGGCCGAGTTTGGCGCTCATGCCCCAACGGGTGATCATCGTGCGCGCGATGCGCGTGACGTGTTCCAGGTCGCTTGATGCACCGTTGGTGATATCGCCAAAAACGATTTCTTCGGCAGCACGCCCGCCCAGTGTCCAGGTGATCTGGTCCTGGTACTTGCGCGTCGTACCCAGGGCCGAGTCGTTCTTCGGCATGACCCAGGTGACGCCGCCCGCCATGCCGCGCGAAACAATGGTCACTTTGCGGACCGGGTCCGCGCCAGGCAGCATATGCGCGACAACAGCGTGTCCGGCTTCGTGGTAGGCGATCAGACGTTTTTCTTCTTCGGTGATAATGCGGCTGCGGCGCTCCGGCCCCAGCACCACGCGCTCGACTGCTTCCTCGAAGTCGCGCATGCCGATGCTCTTTTTGTTCTTGCGGGCCGCGACGATAGCCGCTTCGTTGACCAGGTTTTCCAGGTCTGCACCGACGAAACCGGGCGTAGATTTGGCGAGCACGCTCAGGTCAACGTCCGTTGCCAGTGGTTTACCGCGCGAGTGAACTTTCAGAATAGCTTCACGTCCGCGCATATCAGGACGGTCCAGCACGACGCGGCGGTCGAAGCGTCCCGGACGCAGCAACGCCGGGTCGAGAATATCGGGGCGGTTGGTCGCCGCGATGATGATCACATTGGTGTCGGTGTCGAACCCGTCCATTTCGACGAGAATCTGGTTCAACGTCTGTTCGCGTTCGTCGTGGCTGCCGCCCAGCCCGGCCCCGCGATGGCGGCCTACCGCGTCGATCTCGTCCACGAAGACAATGCACGGGCTGTGGCGCTTGGCCTGTTCGAATAAGTCACGCACACGGCTGGCCCCTACGCCGACGAACATTTCCACGAACTCTGAACCGGAAATGCTGAAGAAGGGCACACCTGCCTCACCGCTGACGGCCTTCGCCATCAGTGTCTTACCGGTTCCCGGATGCCCGACCAGCAGCACGCCTTTAGGGATACGTGCGCCAAGCTGGATGAAGCGTTCCGGGTCTTTGAGGAATTCGACCACTTCCTGTAATTCTTCTTTGGCTTCGTTGGCCCCGGCCACGTCGTCAAACGTGACGGTTGGCTGGTCGCCGGTAAACATACGTGCCCGGCTCTTGCCAAACGAAAGCGCCTGGTTATTCGACCCCTGTGCTTGCCGCAGCATCAAGTAGATGAAACCACCGATGAGCAGCAGCGGCAGAAATGTACCGAGCAGGCCGATCCAGTTGAAGATATTGCTCGATTGTTTGAATTCAAAGTCTACATCTGTGTGTAGAATTTCCGGGTCTGCGCCCAGGGATTCCAGCACTTCCAGGGGATTTGAAGCGTTGGGGTTGAGCTGCGCTTTGCGCCGTTCATCGTTCCGATAGATGGCTGTCAGCTCATTGTCGTCGGAGACTTCAATTGAAGCGACCAGCCGCCGGTTGATGTCTTCTACCAATTCACTGGCCGTGATGTCTTCTGTCCCGGCGCTGCTGTTGCGTACTCCAACGTAAATCGCAGCAATCGCTGCGATGATCAGCACCCATACGAATACGTTACGTGAGCGGTTATTCACACTTGCCTCCAGCCCTTATACCAATACCGCAATGGCACATCAAGTCAATTGCCATCAGCCTGTTACATGCCTGGCGAGGCGTTTTCTTTATGCTTGCTAACGAAATTATACAGGAACCAGACGGTAAAGACCAGAGTTTTACCGTCTGGGCGAATTAGTGTTATATAAGAAATGCCACCGTACATAACGGTTATACGTGGCGTGCCTGTGCGCTGGTCATTAACACGCGCGCTACCCTAACCATGCCTGGTAGACCATGATCCATAGGGGAATTAACATGACAACGGCAATAAAAGCAATAAACAGCAGCACCAGGGTCACGATATCAAGCTGCTGCGGTGGCTCTGCGGCCCGGTAGCGTGATTGCAGCATGGAAGCTGGCGGGTGAGGCATGGGGGTATACTGGCTCGATCCAACCGGCTGCATATTCGGTGTTGTGGCCGGACTGCTGTAGGGTGGTTGGGTATAGACGCTGGTGATCGCTTCGGCGCGTGGGTCAGGGGGATAGGTGGGTGCGGGAGGCGGCGCGATGACATTCTGCGGCGGGGCCGCGTAGGGCGGTGTTTGCTGTGGCGGGATTGGCGATTCAATCGCTTCGGGTGGTGGTGAATCCTCGATATCGGCTTCGGAAGCGGCGTTATTGTAGGTAACTTCGGGCACCTGGTCGGTGGTGAGCTGGCCCCGGCGACGGTAGCTTGCCAGGATGCGCCCCAACTGCTCAGCGGTGCGGTAGCGCGATGAGGGTTCTTTCGACAGCACCTTCTGTAGAATACGATCCAGATGGACCGGCACATTGGGGTTGAAGTCTGACGCATTGGGTGGTGTTTCGCGGATGTGCGCTAATGCCAGTTCTTGCTGGTCGGTGCCGACAAACGGCAAGCGCCCGGTGAGCATCTCAAACAACACGATGCCAATCGCGTAAACGTCCGAGGCCGGAGTCGGTGGATCGCCCTGGGCCTGTTCCGGGGAGAAGTAATGCGGGCTGCCCCATACAATGCGCTGGCGCTCGCGCGGTTTGGTGGCGGTGAGCGCCTGGGCAATACCGAAGTCCGTCACTTTGACGTTATCGTTTTCGGTGACAAGTACGTTTTGCGGTTTGACATCGGCGTGTACCAATCCGGCGCGGTGTGCATAGCCCACTCCGGCGCAGATTTTGATCGCAATGCTCAGCGCGCGGTCAATGGAGAAGGGGGCTGCGGTGCGAATCTGGTGCTTGAGGTCTTCACCGTCGATGTATTCCATCACGATATAATGCGTGCCGCCGTCCTGCCCGACATCATGCACAGTGACGATATTAGGATGCGAGAGATTGGCGACATTGCGTGCTTCCTGGCGAAAGCGTTTCAAAAATTCCGGGTCATTGGTCAGGCTTGGGCGCAGAATCTTCACTGCGACGGTACGGCCTAATGCCAGGTCAACCGCTTTGTAAATGACCGCCATGCCGCCCGATCCCTGTTGGGCCATCAGGCGATAGCGTCCGTTCAGTAAGGCGTCATTGGACATAATGTGCTGCTACCCCGCGTGCGTTATGCTGCATGGTGTGGTTTATTTTCCGATTAAAGCGTTCCCTTTTATAATGCCTGTAGCTATCATTATGCAAATTTTAGCGCGATCTATGGGTTCATGTATATCATAGTGTAGTGTACCGGATGGTTGCGGTCTGCGCGCTTGCGGATGAGATGTGCGGCCTTGCTAACCCGGCACTGTCTTGTATAATGCGTTCCACATATTGTTGGCCCTAAGGCATTTTTAAGGGAATAAACAGTTATCTTTTGAGTCTTTAACTTGTGCATCAACGGAGATTGTGATGAGCGACGATCAAAAAGCGTTCGAGGCAAAAATCGGCGAAGCGTGGAAAATGCATTACCAGGGGGATCAAGATGCGGCCATCGCACAGTTCAAGCGGCTGGTGGACGAAGCCCCGGACCACGTAGACGCGCTGTGGGGGTTGGGGTTGTCGTATCGCAAAGCAGGCGACCTGGAAAATGCGCGCCAGATGTTTCAACGCGCTGATGACCTGGTGACGGCGGCGCTGGACGAACAGCCCGAAGAATATGGGCGGCTTTTTATGCTGAACCGGATGATCAAACAGCAACTTGAGTACATCAGCGATTTTATCGGGTAAAGACTCGATAGGGAGCAAGGTGCAATTTATGTCGTTGACTAAACGTGCGCGCCTGGAACGTGCGATTCAGGGCGAAGAAGTAGATCGCGTGCCGGTGGCACTGTGGCGGCACTGGCCGGGCGACGACCAGCGCGCAACCGATCTCGCTGAGGCAACGATTGCTTTCCAGCGGCGCTGGGATTTTGATTTCGTGAAGGTCACGCCCGCCAGCAGTTTTTCCCTGACCGATTACGGTGTTCAGGATCGCTGGGTGGGCAGCCTGGAAGGCACGCGCGAATATACCAGGCGCGCGGTCGAGCGTTCTCTGGATTGGACGGAACTACGGGTGCTTAACCCTGATAAGGGGGCGTTGGCGCGCCAGCTTGACGTGCTGCGCCTGCTCAAAGAGGGTTTGGACGACGACGTACCGTATATCCAGACGGTGTTCAGTCCGCTGGCGCAGGCTAAAAATATCGCGGGGAAAGAACGTCTGATCGAACACATGCGCACTGCACCGGAGCGCCTCAAGACCGGTCTGGCGACGATCACCGAGAGCACGCTGCGTTTTATTGACGCAATGCGCAAAAGTGGGGTATCTGGCATCTTTTACGCGATCCAGCACGCTTCCCACGTAGTGATGAGCGAATCTGAATACCGCGAATTCGGTCGCCCGTATGACTTGCAAATCCTTGAGGCGCTGCCGGATGACTGGTGGCTGAACGTGCTGCATCTGCACGGTGACGCCCCGATGTTTGATTTGATAGCCGAGTATCCGGTCCAGGTGATTAACTATCATGACCGCGAAACCGGGCTGACTCTCGGTGAGGCTAAGCTCAAGTTCGATGGGGCCGTCAGCGGCGGCATTGGACGCTGGACGCCGATGCATGACGGTACGCCTGCTGAGGTGCGCGCACAGGCGCGGCAAGCTATCGAACAGACTAACGGCAGGCGTTTTGTGCTTTCGACGGGCTGCGTGATCATGACGACCACACCAGTCTCGAATATCCGCGCGGTCCGCGAAGTGGTCGAGCCGACCATCTGATGCCTATTCGCGTGATTTCGGGAACGGCTAAAGGGCGCAAGTTGAAATCGGTCCCTGGCGACGCGACACGTCCGATTATGGATCGTGTGAAAGAGGCGCTGTTCAACATCCTGGGACCGGGCATACGCGGGACGACCATGCTGGACCTGTTCGCCGGGACTGGCAGTGTCGGGATCGAGGCGCTGAGTCGCGGTGCGGGGCGCGTGTTGTTCATTGATAACAACCGTCACGCGATCCAGACGATTCGCGAAAACCTGGCACATACGCGGTTGGCGGAGCACGCGGAAGTGCTGCGGGCGGATGCTTTTGTGTATCTACAGCGCGCGCAGCCGGAAGCGTTCGAGTATGTGTTTGTCGCGCCGCCGCAGTATAAAGGTATGTGGAAAGAGACTTTGCTGGCGCTCGACGCCAACCCCGCCCATATCCAGCTTGACGGCACTGTTATCGTGCAGATCGATCCGACTGAGCGCGTTGAGCTTACGCTGGAGACGTTGACTCTGTACGACGAACGCATCTATGGTAATACACTGCTGTGGTTTTTTGAGCGGCCCGGCGAAGAATCGGCGGAAACTGCCGAGTTGAGTGAGGAAACTCCTGAAACTGGTTCCTGAGCTTTCAAGAGATGACGCATTACCTGCTGGAAGACAAGCGTTGGACAAAGTCCAGCGCTTCTTTTTGGGTGGTGACTTCGCCTGCTGCCTGCGCCTCGCGCAGCGCTTCGAGCAGCGCGCCGATCTGCGGGCCGGGGGTGAGGTCCAGTTCGTCGAGCAACTGCTGCCCGGTGAGCAGCGCCAGCGGCGCGATCTGCTCGGCGGGGTGTTCGAAATAATAGGCCAGCAGCGCCCGGATGTGTTGCAGATAGTCGGTCCAGGTAAGAATATCGAGCGTTGGTCCGTAGGTAGCGAGGTAGTCCGCGACCGCCAGCAGACACACATCTACCCCGGCGGGACCGGCATCACGCCAGAAGCGGTAGATTGCCCGCCGGGATACCGGGTGCTCGGTAAACAGCCAGTGCGGGCGCATGTGCTGCCGGATGATCGTCATCAGGCGTGTAACCTCGTTATTGCTCAGCCGAAGCGCATACCCGCGTTCCTCGGCGATATCTTCTCCGAGTAATTCGTGTTGGTGAAATTGAATACGTCCTTCTGCGGTGAGGGTGCGCGCTGCCGGTTTGCCAGCATCGTGCAGCAGCGCCGCCAGCAGCAGCAGCGCGCCATGTGAGCGACCGTCGGGCCAGGTGTGCGCCAGGTGCGCGCGCAGCGGTTCGCGGAATGTGTTCAGCGTCGATAGGACGGCGGCGGCCTGGATGTTAGCGGTGCGCCCGGTTCGGCGGCGCGGGCTGAGCACGTGCCGCAGCAGGTCGAGGTATTCAACGGTGCGCAGCGTGTGCGGCCACAGATCAAACTGGTGGGGTGGGGGCTGGGTGACGTGCTGCATCGCGGCGACTTCCGGCGCGATGAATGCCAGCAGCCCCAGGTGATGCAGCGCCGTGAGCGCGGCTGCCGGTTTATCCGTTTCGAGAATCTGGAAGAACTCATCGCGCAGCCGTTCGGCTGAGATCGTGCTGAGCGCGGCGGCATGTGCTTTGATGCTATCGCGAGTGGTTGCTTCGATGGTCAGGTTGAAACTCATGCTCGCGCGCACGGCGCGCAGCCCGCGCACCGGGTCATCCGGGATCGCGTTTGGGGTGCAGTGGCGCAGCCGTTTTGCTGCGAGGTCGTTCAGTCCGCCGGTTGGATCGTATACCGTTTGCAGATCGCCGGTCAGCCGCACGGCCATCGCGTTGATTGTAAAATCACGTTTGCGCAGATCAGTGAGCAGGTCCGTACCGCGAAACTGGGCAACATCAACGGTCAGTTGGTGGTCTTGCCAGGGGATCAATGCGCGTCCGACGCCGCGCGCGCGGTCCAGCGCGTAATATGCGCCGCCAAATGCGTTGGCGATGTGGCGTGCCAGGGAACGCCCATCCCCCGGCGTGGCGAGATCGATATCGTGCAGGGACCGGTGCAGGTAGGCATCGCGCACCGCGCCGCCGACGAGGTAGATATCGATCTGCGGGTCGAGGATTTCACGCAGCGCGTTAATGCTGGCATCCCAGTGTAGCGGGCGGTCCGGCGAGGTGGCGATCATGATTATTCGTCTGCCCCGAAGAATGTGCCGGGCTTGACCACGCCGACAAACGGCAGGTTACGGAAAACTTCGTCGAGGTCCAGCCCGTACCCAAAGACAAACTTATCAGGAATCTCGAACCCGATATAGTCAATGTTGATCTCCACCTGGCGGCGGCTGGGTTTGCTGAGCAGTGAACAGGTGCGCAGGCTGGCGGGCTTGCGCGTTTCGAGCAAGCTCAGGATATATTGCAGGGTATGCCCGCTGTCGATGATGTCTTCGACGATCAAGATGTGTTTTCCGGCGATGTCCTGGCGCAGGTCCATTTCGATCCGCACGTGTCCCGATGATTCGCGTATGCCGCCGCCATAACTGGCGATAGCCATGAAATCAATACTGTGGGGGACGCTGATATGGCGCATCAGGTCGGTCAGGAACATGACGCCGCCTTTGAGAATGCACACCAGTTGCAGGTTTTCGGACGTGGCGTAATCGGTGCTGATCTGTTGGCCCAGTTCGCGGATGCGCGCTTGAAGGGTATCGCTGTCGATCAGAATTTCGTTTAGATAATCCTGGTAGGGCTGACTCATGATATTCCTCGTGGTGAATGATGTGTGCGGCGTTGTGCCGGTTTAGAAAAAAAAGAGCAGCCGCCGCAAGTCGTTCGCGCCGGCTGTGGGCTTTGCATCCACCGCCGCTTAGTGCTGTGTGGCGAGATCGTGGCCTTTTTGAAGCGGTGTTGTTGAGGGCCAATGCTGGCGGATGATTAGCGAATTTAGCCCGTTCAGCCAATCCAGGATCAGGGTGTGCAGGCGTTGTGCCATCTGGATATCCTTGTACAACTGGCCTGCCATGTTTAGGGATGCATCAAGCATTTTTTGCAGCATGGCGAGTTCGTCATCCGAAATGTCGCTGGTGCGTTGTTGGATGTAGGCCATGAGTGTTTCGGTGTGCAGTTGATGGTAGCTGCCAAGCTGATCCGCCGGAGCCAATGGCGTGATGTCGATCTCGTAACTTTCGCCGAGGGTTGATACAACTCGTTCTCGAACGTCGAAGTGGTGCTCTCTTAAGGATAGCAGGCGCTGTTGAAGGTCGTCGGCGATGTCGTGGAGCAGGTGGAGATGAGGGGGAGTGTGCGCAAGCTGGTGCTGAATGAACTCCACCAGCGGGAGATCATTGCCGCTTGTCAGGCAGCCTTCGAACAGGCGCATGGCTTCCAGCCGCAGATGGTTGAACTCTGTCAGCGAAAGCAGTTCCTGGTTAAGAGCATGTTCAAGCATTCTGGTTCTCCTGTGGACACAGCCGGTACAGGTAGTCCCACGTATAGATACCCGAATCGTGTCCATCGTTCCAAACGAGTTGTAGGGCGTAATGCCCGACGAGTTCGATCCGTTCGATTGTGTATGGGCGGTCGGGTTGCAGGTCCAGCAGGTTAGCGGGATCACCATGCCGCCCCATATTCTCGTGACCGCCGCGACACTCGGCGCAGGGGCAGGCCATACGCAGCGGACCGACTGGGTAGCGGCAGACACGGCTGTCTGACCACGTGATGATCAGAACACCTTCGGACTGGTGGAGCGTGATATCAAGCGGCGTTGATGTGGACATGATGGTTAGCGCTGTTCTGCAAGCCGTGCCGCCTGCCCGATCCAGTCTTTTTCTTGAATACGCCGCGCGCGGACGGTGACATGTTCGGCCAGGCGCGCCGCCAGAGTCTCCGCATCTTGCTGCGCGAGATCGGCAAAGCGGGTGATGCCGATGGCGGCCAGCGCTTCGGCAAACCGGGGGCCAATATCGTTGATCTGTGTCAGATCGTCAGTTTGCGCGTTGGTGTCATGGCGTGTTGAGGGGGGAGGCGTATCATCTTCGGCATCCAGGGCATCCAGCGGCAGCACAATCTGCGGAGATTCATCCAGTTCGGATTGACGGCGTTGCGACTTGATTGTGACACTGGCTTCGCTGTCCTGGCGCTTGGTTTCGCGCAGTAATAACCAGCCTACAACGGCACTTGCCCCCAGGCCCACGCCCAGGATTGTTAGATTTCGCACTGTTTTGTACATGGAACCGGCTCACTTTGTCGCTTATTGGCTATTCAAAGGAATGTGTATAGACAAAGTACCACATATTTTGACGCGTAACAATAATTCACCAACCGGTTCTTAAGCCATTTTCAATAGTTGATGAAGATGAACGGGTGATTTGGTGCGCAGAATATGCCATCAATAATACCTGATATTGGCTGTTTTGGGGATGGTTGATTGCCGCCACGTGCATTTTCAGGGAGTTTGGAGGTGTTTGTAAGCGGATTACTATTCGAAATCAGCATAATTGGTAAGTTGAAACTACCTTGACCTTAGCACTTGCCTTATAGAAATAACGTGATTATACTAAAAAAGACCGATTTTGGAGTGGATACAGGGGACTACTGAGCTATGGAACTGAACAATTTGGTTACTGCCTCATACCAGGCATTTAAGGAACGCGCACGCGATGCTAGCGTAGTGCTGCTGCATCCTGATGGGCGTTACCGTTCTGTGTTAGTGGCGCAGTTGATGAGCGACCCAAACACCCAGGTTTTTTTCTATGCGATGGGGCCGGATGATGTCAATATCCGTTCTTTCTTGCTCGGTATCACGCACGATCTGGCGAACCAGCACCCGACTTTTGGGCGGCACCTGAACCAGATTCATTTTGAAACCGAGGAAAACCTGGACTTCGAGCTGCTGCTGCAAGCCTTTGTCGCCGATCTCAGCGAGTTAAGCGGCGAACCGTTTCTGTTGATCCTGGATGAATACGACCGCACAGACAGCGCGGATGATATCCAGGCGTTTGTCGAAAAGGTCATTTTGCGGTTGCCGCAGCACTGCCAGATGTTGATCAACAGCCGCACGCTTCCGCGCCTTCCCTGGGTATCGCTGATCGCCCAGCGTAAAGCCGTTATCCTGGAAGACGATCAGGTTGTGGCGAACAACTTTTACGGGATGCGTACTTCCGGTGACACGCACCTGGATGTGCAAGCATTGGGGCCGGGGTATGTTTCGCTCAATGACGAGCAGATCGAAACCTGGGAAGGGCATCTGCCGCGCCTGCTGTTTTTCTTCGCGCTGGATCGCCCGGTCGTGACCCGTTCGGAAATCTGCCAGGCGTTCTGGCCGGACCTGGAAAATGACCAGGCCGTGAACGTGTTCCATGTGACCAAGCGGCGTTTGCACAAGGCGCTCAACTTCGATGTGCTGGTGCATGACGGCGGCTATTACCGTGTCAATCCTCAGGTTTCCGTACATTACGACATTATGGAATTTGTGGGCGCACTGGTGGACGGGCGTTCGCCAGAGGTTGAAGATAAAGCTTCCGTCTGGCAGGCGGCGATTGATATGTATCAGGGGCCGTTCCTGCAAGGGCACACCGATCAATGGATTGTCGAGCGGCGCGCGGATTACCAGAAGGGCTATCTCGAAGCGCTGAGCCAGATGGCGCAAATCCGGCTGGACGAAGGTCGCCAGCAGCATGCGCTGGGATTGCTTCAGCGGGCGGTAGGTGAAAACGACCGCTATGAGCCGATCCATCGCCAGATCATGCAGCTTTACGCCAGCCTGGGCCGTCGCAGCGAGGCCGCCGCGCATTACCAGAAGTTGATCGAACTGCTGAAGGAAGACGGGCAGGAACCCGAACCCGAAACACAGGCGCTGTACGCGTCGATCATGTCCTAAGCGGTCGCTGCTGGAAAGTCAGCCACCTGTTAGCCACCTGTTAGAAAGCGAAACCCGCCAGTATTGGCGGGTTTTTTGTATAGTGCTGTGCTTTGCCGTGCGCCCCTGGAGGGATTCGAACCCCCGACCTGCTGCTTAGAAGGCAGTTGCTCTAGTCCACTGAGCTACAGGGGCCAGCCGCCGCCATTGTAAAAGACGGGGGTGGCGTGTGTCAAGCAAGAGTTTTACCTGTTTGTTGGTGCATGTTACTTTTCGATGAACGGACGCAGCCCCTTGTACACATTTTGCCCTGTCAGCGTTCGCAGAATCGTCATTGGTTGGCGACCGGTGCGTTCTCCCAGTTCAAGTGGGGTGAGGGGGGTATTGTTGTTCGCCAGAAAGACGCGAAAGACGGCATCGACCAACGAGGTATGCGGGGTGATGAAGTCTTCTTGTTCGCTGGCAGATTGCAGCGCCCGACGCAGCGGATCGACTTTGTAAACCTGGGCGGTCACCGGGTCCACAAAATCAATTTCTTCGGCGTCAGCATCTGTCTGCCTGGCAAACAATTCTCGCTGCTGCGGTGGCAAGTGACTCAGCAAGTAGACGCGCAGCTCGCGTTCTTCGCGTTCCCACCAGTTGTAATCAATGTGGAACTTGGTTTCAAGCGTCGGTTTAATGCGTCTGCTGGCTGTGCTGGCTGATGAACTCACGGAACTATCCTAACGTGTCAACCTTCTAATCAGGTTAAGCGCCAATAGGGGCCGCCCACGTGCTCAAAGGCTGGCTGGGCAACCAACGCAGCGAATATTGGGCCGGGTGGACAGCGGCGTGTGGCGTTTACGGTGCTGTAGACGGTTTTGGCGTGAACGGCTTGTTGTGGTGTCAGGTGTTGCAGTTCGCCCAAAACATCTCGAATGGTGTCCAAAAGCGTGGGTTTGCTGGCGGCGGCGGAAACCCAGTAGGAATCCAGCCCGGCCAGGTTATCGGTCCCGAAGACCATCAGGTCGTCGTATTCGGCCCCGATTGCACGCTTGTCATTGGTAAAGGTCAGGTTCCCACCCTCGTGGGGCACGGCCAGGCGAATCCACTCTGTGCGGGGGCGGTGGGCGTGATAGTCGATGATCACACGAGAGGGATCGTCCGAGCGGCGGACCGTGATGTACGCGCCGACCGGCAGTTTATGGCGGCGGTAGAAGTCGTTCAGCCCAAATACATAACGATTCTCGCGCACGACCCAGCCAATCATTTCGTCCCCGGTTTGCCCGTCCACCAGCGTCATCAAAACGCGCGGTGCTTCATAAGCGGTGGGGAAGAGGTGGCGCACGCGCGAGCTTAGCGGCAGTGTACCGGCACGGCGGTGCGGATAATTCAGGCTGAAGGTCACGGAATCCGGCAGGTCGGACGGCGAGCGCAGGTTGGAAAGCTCATCATCGAGTTCGCGTTCCAGCGCGGCCAGTTCGTTGGTGAGCACCTGCCAGTTATAGTCAACTGGTTCGTATCGCAGCCATTGAGGTAGGGTGGCTACTTCCGGGGGTTCCATGTCGTTGAGGTACCACATCACATGCCCTGCTGGTCCCACTTCGTCGAAACGTTTGTCGTTGAACAGCGCATGATCCAGTGAGAACATCTGCAACCGCGTATTTACCTCGTCCGATAAGTCGATCTCGCTGAGGATGTTCCTGGTATCCAGTGGGCCGCCCTCGTGCATGACCAGTACCGCTTCAGCAAGGTGCAGATGGGCGATGCTGACATCGGCCAGCAGCGATTTCAGGAACCAGCGCCCGGCGAAGTAGACGGCATCCTGTTCCTGGCGCAGTCGTTCTTCGAGCAGGTAAATGATATCGTCCCCGTACTCTCGCATCAGGCGTTCGATATCTGTTGTCCCCACGAGGTCTTGCAGCGGCACTTCTTGCGAGATATTCAGCGTATGATCGGTTTGCAGTTCGCTGGCGAATTCCAGTTCTTCGCCGGATTCGAATGAAACCTTGATAACGATAAATTCTCCGTGCTCAGGATTATTGCCGGGCCGCTTATCGACGATTTCACCGGCTTTATAACCCAGGGCCGGGAAAATCAGGCTTTGCCCGACCGTATAGGCGTTTTGCGGCTGGAACAGATCGCCGCGCTCAATCTGGTGGCGTAAGAGCTGTTTTTCCTGATCGATGCGGGATTTGATGAGGTGTTTGGCAAGTTCGGCACTGGTCAGCGGCGCTTCTGTTTCCAGGAACACGTTGAAGACATGCTCGATATCTTCGTCCGTGATTTCGAACTTCTCGGTCCAGTACTGTTCAGTGGTGGTTTGGATCTGAAGCAATGTCTCGCCCTACAACGCGCTTAGGTATACAGGTGATATTGTGGTTACAATATGGTTACTTGCAAGCGGTTATTATAATCAAACAAAGGGGATGGTGCAACAAAATTCCTGGGGCTGCTGGGTTGGGGCAAAAACCCGACCGTATTCACATCCGCAGCACCTGACCCACTGGGGGCTGGGTTTGGTATAATACGCGCTGTATAAACTCCCCGCAACAGTCAACAAGACTGGGTATAGGCACATAGTTGAGGAAGGACGGCTAAATGACTGACCGACAATTTCGTGATCCGTTCAGCGCGAAGACTGCATTAGTGGTCGCGGGCGAGACGTTTTACTACTATCGCCTGGATGTGTTGGAAGAACAGGGGATCGGAAAGGTAGCCCGGCTGCCATTTTCGATCAAGGTGCTGCTGGAATCGGCGCTGCGTAACAATAATGGTTTCGAAATCACCGACGCGGACATTGAGCGTATCGTGCAGTGGTCGCCCGGCCCCTCGACCGGCGAAGAGATTCCGTTCAAACCAGCGCGTGTAATTTTGCAGGATTTCACCGGGGTGCCGTCGCTGGTTGACCTGGCGGCGCTGCGCTCCGCGATGCAGCGCATGGGCGGCGACCCGGCGCGCATCCAGCCCGTGATCCCGGTCGATCTGGTGATCGATCATTCCGTGCAGGTGGATCACTTTGGTACGGCGAAAGCGCTGCAAATCAACGCCGAAATTGAGTTTGAGCGCAACCGCGAGCGCTATGAGTTCATCCGCTGGGGGCAGGGTGCGTTCGAAAACTTCCGCGCAGTGCCACCTGCGACGGGGATTGTACACCAGGTCAATCTTGAGTATCTCGCGCGTGGCACATTGAGCGATACGATTGATGGGCAGATGGTTGTGTATCCAGATAGTCTCGTTGGCACGGACTCGCATACCACGATGATCAACGGCCTGGGCGTTGTTGGTTGGGGCGTGGGCGGCATTGAGGCGGAAGCGGTCATTCTGGATCAGCCGATTTACATGGTCATGCCTGAGGTGGTTGGTTTCAATCTGGATGGCAAGATGCCTGAAGGCGCTACTGCGACCGACCTTGTATTGACCGTCACACAGATGTTGCGACGTAAAGGCGTTGTCGGCAAATTCGTTGAGTTCTTCGGGCCGGGCCTGAGCAATCTGAGCCTGCCGGACCGCGCGACATTGGCGAACATGGCCCCGGAATATGGCGCGACGATGGGCTTTTTCCCTGTCGATCAGGAAACGCTGCGTTATCTGCGCCTGACCGGGCGTTCCGAATCGCAGGTGGAACTGGTCGAGAAATACACTAAGGCGCAGGGTTTGTTCCGCACGGACGATATGCCGGACCCGGTGTATACCGATACGCTCGAACTGGATATGACAACGGTTGTCCCCAGTTTAGCTGGTCCCAAGCGGCCCCAGGATCGCGTGCAGCTTACCGACATGAAGCGGACTTTCCAGCATGATTTGACGGCTCCTGCGTCGGAGCGGGGCTTTGGCCTGGCTGCGGATCAGTTGGCGAAGCGCGGCGCGGTGGCGGACAATGGACATAAGGTTCAGATAGGCCAGGGGGCTGTTGTCATCGCGGCGATCACAAGCTGCACCAACACCTCGAATCCGTCGGTGATGATTGGGGCCGGGCTGCTGGCGAAGAAAGCCGTCGAAGCCGGGCTGCATGTTGCGCCTTACGTTAAGACCAGTCTTGCGCCGGGGTCGCAAGTGGTGACACGCTATCTGAAAGAATCCGGGCTGCTGCCGTACCTGGAGCAGTTGGGTTTTTACCTGGTCGGTTACGGCTGTACCACCTGTATCGGTAACAGCGGCCCACTGCCCGAAGCGGTCGCAGCCGTGATCGAAGAGCACGATCTCGTCGCTGCCGCCGTCCTGAGTGGCAACCGCAACTTCGAGGGGCGCGTGAACCCGCATGTGCGCGCGAACTATCTCGCGTCACCGCCGCTGGTGGTGGCGTATGCGATTGCCGGAACGGTCGATATCGATCTCACGACCGAACCTATCGGGCACAATGCGCAGGGCGAGCCGGTCTATCTGCGCGATATCTGGCCCACACAAAAGGAAATTGGCGAAACGATTACGGCGGCGGTCAAACCGGAGATGTTCCGCGAGCAGTACGCGAATGTGTACGATGGTAACGAAATCTGGAACGCGATCCCGTTGACGGGCAGCCCGGTTTATGACTGGTCGCCGGAATCTACCTACATCCAGGAACCGCCGTTCTTCATCGATCTTGCGCCGGAACCGGACCCGCTGAACAACATCACCGGGGCGCGTGTGCTGGCGCTGCTGGGCGATTCCGTGACCACTGATCATATCTCCCCGGCGGGGT
>CAZMNL010000002.1:15876-26256 GCA_964567525.1 uncultured Anaerolineaceae bacterium | reverse complement strand
CCGAACGATCTCGATCAGCTCCGCCGGGTCGAGCCAGTCCAGCACCGGGAAGCCAAGTTCCCGCACCTGGGTCAGTACGGCGTCGCCGTCCGCGCCGGGCTGCAAGCGCAGCCAGATATTGTGCGGCAGTTCCGTGCCGACCAGTTCGAAGATCGGGTCGAGATTGGTGATCGCAAAAAAGCCATCGCGCGGGTCCAGCGTGGGGAAGTAGTCAATGAACCCGACGATAGGTACTTCGGTTTCATGCCACGTGTTCAGCGCCGAAATCTGGATCGTGACCGTTTGCCCGACCACGAGCGCGTAATCCCTGGCAGCGGCGCGGCTGAGCAGGATTCCGGTGCGGTTGCCCGCCAGCCGATTGAGCAGGTCGGCGAGGGGTTCGTCGGCGTAGTCTTCGCGGAAATACGTGATCGCGGCCATTGATGCGCGGTCCACACCTAGGATTGTGCCCTGCGGACGCTCACCGGGCAGCACGATCTGCATCTGGAAAAGCCCCACGCGCGAAACCGCATACACGTCCGCGATCTCCAGCAAACTGCTGGCGGGTAGCGTGTTGTAACCGGTAACGGTCAGTGTAGTTGCGCCGTCGGTACTGGTGCCCTCTTCGGTTTGCGCATCGCTGGCGACCACCAGCACGCGTTCCGCACCCACGTCATACTCGATCACGTCCGCCAGGCTGCGATCCAATGTGCTCGCCATTGACGCGGTGAACCCAATCAGGCTCAACGTGAAGCACATCATCAGCAGTGTGCCGCGATAGCGCCCGATAGAGCGCGTCAGTTCGCGCAGCGCCATCAACAGCGCGATATTGCTGCTGACACCCACCACACGCGAGGACTGGTTGAGCAGAAACGGGAAGGCGCGCAGAAACACCAGCGTCAAGCCCAGCGAAAACAGCGTCGGAGCGATGAATACCAACGGATCGCTGAAGGGGTCTTGTGCACCGGTCGAGAGTCCACCTTGCTGTTGCAGCGTATAGAACACGTACCCGGCGGGGGCCAGCAGCATCACGTCGAGATAGATGCGCTGCCACCATGCTTTACCGGAACGCGCCTGCGCGCGTTTGAACATGTTGAGCGACTGACCGGTCGTGCGCCAGGCCATTGCTAATCCGCTGCTTGCCGCGAGCAAACCGGTCAGCGCGCCCGCCGTCAGCGATCCTTGCGTTAAGACAATATCGAGCGGCTCGCTGTCGTAGTCAAAACGCAAAAACGACGACGTGCGACCGATCAACTGCACGACGAACGGCGAGACGAGAATGCCAATTCCCAGCGCCATTCCGGCCAGGATCAACCACATCAGCGCATGCAGCCGCAGCAAGCGAAAGCGGTACATCCCCCGGCTGCTGAGCGTGACATCTTCCTGCTGCTGGCGACCGACCAGCATCCCGGCGAGCATAGTCACAAAGTACAGGATCAGACCCCCAACCGGCAAGACGACGATCACCAACTGCTGCGTCAGGCGTTCGACCTCGGCGCGGAACGCTTCTAAACCATTCTGCGGCGAAACATCCAGGCGAAGGCCGGGTAGCACGGCGGTCATTTTGCGCGATCCGGCGGTGATGCCGCTCAACAGCCCGTCTACGTCCGAGGTGCGCAGGCTGCTGCCGTCAAAGATGATCTGCCAGTCCACTTCTTCAACCGGCAGCGCGATCCCGTCTGCTGTGCGCCAGAGATCGTCACGCTGCACTAGCAGCACATTGTCGAAGAACTTCGGCGTCAGAATCCACGACGGATCACCGGCATCTACCGGACTCCACATCGCGGCGATCTCCAACATGACCGGCCTGGACGCACCCGGTTTGGTCGCGGTCAGCACGTCGCCGACCTGTAATCCAGTTTGGAACAGCAGCTTATCCGCCATCAGCACCGGGATCACGTCCGGCTGCGCCGCCGCAGCAGGCCACTGCCCGCCCGTGATCGCCATCTGTGCTTCGGTTCCGTCCAGCGTACCAAGCGTGTACACCCCAAACGCGGTGGGCGTGTCGCCCTGGCGGGTGATGTTCCAACTCCCGGCGCTGATATACAGCGCATCGCGCTGTGTGGGCAGACCGATGCTGGCAATGAAGTTGCTTTGCAGTGCGGCGCTGGCGCGGTCGACATCCTCCGGCGCAATCGCCCCTTCCCAACTGCCCAGGTAGCGGAAACGAAACGCATACGGCGGATCGTCCAGGCTGCCGGTGAGCAAATCGGTATTCACCGCGTCCACATAGAGCGCCAGGCTCAGCGCGAGAGTTGTCGCCGCAGAAAGTCCCACCAGCGTCCAGAACACCAGGGCGCGGTGCTGCCACAACCGCTCAAACGCTAGCAGGATCAGGTCACTCAATCGCTGCATAATGCACCCATTCACCGCAAAAAGGGTGGGAAGCCCTCCCAGGGAAGCACCTCCCCACCACGCGGCGGAAAAACCTTAACCGCCCAGGGAGAAATCAGGATCGACGCTCAACGCGCACTGCTGAATCTGCTGGAACATCTGGAACTGCCCGTCCCCCTGATTGACGTCGGTTTCGTCGATGACGATGTTCGCTGCGCAATCCTGGTACGCCAGCGTGAGCATTTCCGCCTCGGATAGCTCGTATTCAAGCTCGGCGTCTTCGAGCACGTAGCGGTCCATCGCACGGTTGAGCCAGTAGCCCTCAATGAAGTTAACGGCGGAGCGTCCGCGCCCGGCGGAATAGGTCGGGAACACAAGCGTGTTTGGATTGCGCAGCAGCGTATCAAGCTGCTGGTAGACGGTGGCTATTTCCGGCCCCTGGGCCGCTGCCACCACCGGGTTATAAACCTGCGATTGGCGCGCGGGCATCCCGGAGAACAACTGCGGACTGCCCGCGACTGCGCTCAGGAAGCGATACGCGGCGTCGGGATTCTGTATGGTGGCGCTGATATAGCCGGTCGTGATCTCGTAGGCGATCACGCCGAAGGTGCTGCCCTGCGGGTAGGTGGTGGTAAACATCGTGGTTTGTTCCTCACCGGGCGGCAGCGGACCACCGGGACCGCGCAGGTTGAACTGGGTCAGGGTGTTGGTGGTGATGGCGCTCGTCTCGCCGCCTTCCAGCACGGCAACCGCACCCCCTACCACGTCGGTCAGGCCGCTGTAAGCGATGTAACCGTCTTTAGCCAGGTCGAGCACCTGCCGGATCGCGTCCACGTTGGCCGGGTCGGTGAAGTTCACCGCGACCGGGTCGGCGCGGTAGTCCAGCGGCAGACCGCCATACGCGCCGATCAGCATCATGATGTACGCGCCGCTGGGATCGTTGGCGGCGAACGGCATCAGGTCGGGATCGTAGGATTTGAGCATCCGCAGCGCGTCGGTGAAGGCGTCCGCTGTCCAGCCGTTGATCGGCTCCGGCACGCCCGCCCAGGCAAACAGTTCGGGGTCGTATTCGAGCATCTGCGGCTGGATCGCCAGCGGCAGCGCCCAGGTTTTGTTATCCTGCTGCAACTGCGCCAGCGTGTTACCGATCACGTCGTTGCGGTCGAAGCTGAGATCGGTGTCGATCAGCGGGTCGAGGTTCAGCACCGGGGTCAGGTCGCTGCCCGGCACGGCGTTGGTCGGCAGGATGATACAGTCGTAGCTTTCCGCAAGTGTGGCAAGATCGGTATTATTGGTCGACTCAAGGATCACCGCACCGATGCCCGGCTCGTTGGCAACGAAGTCTGCAATCACCTGATCCCATTCGGCCTGGTTAGCAAGCTGCGCCTGCCCACCCATGCGCCCGCCGAAACCGATGTTGACCGCACACGTCAGCGCAATCTCGCCTGGCTGGAGGGTATGACCGGCAGCCGGTGGCGTGATCGACAGGTAGATATTGCCATCACGCGCGGCGGCGGTTTGCACGTCCGCAATGGCCTGTGCCTCGGCGGTTTGCAGGGCACTTCGGGCATCAACGCCCGCGCTCATTTCGTTGAGCGCCGTGCTGAGATAGGCCGTGTAGCGTAGTTCCGCAACCGGCAGCCCGAAGGCCAGCGCTTGATCGACGGTCGGTTGGATGGTGTCGGGAATGTTTCTGAACGCACCGAGACCGCCACCACCACCACCACCACCGCCGGGACCGTTACTGTTGGTGACTTCAACCCCTTCCAGGCTGTAACGCGCCGGGGCCGCGCTGAAGTTGTTGGAAGCCAGTTCGGGGCGCAGCGTCAGGAACTTAGCCAGCTCGTAGGCCAGTTCAGGATATTGCGTACCCGCGCTGACGGCGAAGCCCTGTACGTTCAGCCCGGCAATATCGCCTGGTAGCAGGCTGGCATAGCGTACCGCAGTCGTATCCCGCTGTCCGGGACGCGAACGCTCACCGTAGCCCATCACGCCCTCAACTCGTAGAGGAATGTCGCTGTTGATACCGCCCCCACCTCCGCCTTGTGACACGGCAACACCGTCTCGTGCCAGGTCGTACCACGCAGCGAGAGTGGTTTCCAGTACGGGATCACTGAAATCCGGTTGGGTGGGCATCGTCGCCGGGTCGTACAGCCCGGCAGCGATCAGCGAGCGTAGGAAAACATCCAGGTTGTTACCGCCCGAACTCACGGTAAATCCTGGCGTGGCGATGGTTCCATCGGCGTTGTAGTCGGTTAACAGGTGCGCAGCATGGGCGAAATCTTCGATGGTCCAGCGTCCAGAAGGATACGCGAGTCCGATAGCATCAAATGCTGCTGGGTCATAGGTAACGAGAATTACATCCATTGACAGCGGCAGCGCCCACAGCCCACTGTCCCACTGGTAACTTTGCCACGCCGCCGCGATAAAGTCGCTGCTGTCCAACGCAGGGTCACTTTGGGCCAGCGGTTTCAGGTCAAGGAAATATCCGGCGAGCGTGTCTTCGGGGGTTAGCGTGGTGGGGTCGATATACACCACATCCGCGCTGTTGACCAGTTCTTCGGTCGAGTCAAGGTGCGTTTCAAGGGCTGCACCTGCGCCACCCAAAAATCCAAACGTGTTTTGATCGAATAACACCATCACGTCCACACCATACTGTGCTTCGAACTGCGCCAGTATGTCAGGCGTTACGATATCTTCCCAGAGTGTCGGTAGACTAACCACCAGCGGAATCGCGTTTTGCCCTGCCGCCTGGGCCGTATCAGGGAATGGCAAGGTGCTGAGCATAAGTACAGCGACGATGATTGTCGCCATAGTCTTCGAAAAACGGTGTTGCATAGCAGCAATCCTCCATGCGAACATGAACACAAGTCATGCTCAAGGATCGCCTTATAGCATTACGCCACGCTTACAATGACCTTACAGCTCTGTAATCCGAAAATACCGGCGTTTACGCTGCGCTATGGAAACAAATACTTCATCCCGCGTGAGGGCGTGACCAGCGTTTGCATTCGACTACGTCCCCCTTCGCCCAGTGAGGCGGAACCTCGAACAATGGCCGGTGGAGAACGTCAATCGGGCGAATTATTTCGGTAGCTTAGCCTGATTACCCCTCTGTTCTCACGCCTTAATCGAATTAAGCCACCATGTGCTGTAACGATTTGACAAACCCCCAGGGCTGCGGTAGCAATACTCATAGGACTTACGCAGTTCGCGCGAGATGACATTGGCTCCGTGAGGAACAAGCCTGGTTCTCGGCGTCGAGTCATCAGTTATCAGTGGTCAGTTGAATCAGGGCATCACGTTCGCCTGTCAAACTGACGACTGATAACTGTCAACTGCGTAACTTCTAACTCATTCTATGTGCTGAAGCACGTGTTCGTATCGAAATAGAGTTTACAGAGAAAGGAAGCAGGCGCAGCCTTAAAACTGGCCCATGCGCCTCATAACTATGAGCCAACCCTTAGTTGAGTGCATTCCCAATTTCAGCGAAGGCCGCCGCCAGGACGTGATCGACGCCATCGTGCAGGCCATGAAACAGGCAGCGGCGATTCATGTGCTGGATACCAGCAGCGATCCCGACCACAACCGCACGGTTGTGACGTTTGTCGGCGCGCCGGATGACGTTGAGCGCGCGATGTTCGCCGGTATCAAAAAAGCGGCAGACCTGATCGACATGACACAGCATAGCGGCGAGCACCCACGCCTGGGGGCCGCCGACGTAGTGCCGTTTGTCCCGATCCGTGACGTGACGATGGATGAGTGCGTCGCCATGGCGCAGCGCTTAGGGCAGCGCATCGGGCAGGATTTGGGGATTCCCGTCTACCTGTACGAAGCGGCGGCAACCAGCCCCGCGCGCGAGAACCTCGCCAAACTGCGCAGCAGCAAATTTCAGTACGAGCAGCTCCGCGACGTGATCGCCACCGATCCCAACCGGATGCCCGACTTCGGCCCGGCAGTGATCGGCACGGCGGGAGCCAGCGTGATCGGGGCGCGTCCGCCGCTGGTCGCCTACAATGTGTACCTGACGACCGAGGATGTTGAGATCGCCAATCAGATTGCGCGTGCGGTGCGGTATTCCAACGGCGGGCTGCGCTTTGTCAAGGCGGCGGGTTTCCTGGTCGAAGGCTACGCGCAGGTATCCATGAACCTGACCAATTACCAGAAAACGCCCGTCTTCCGCATCGTGGAACTGATCCGGCGCGAGGCGCAGCGTTACGGCGTGGGGATCGCGTTCTGCGAGCTGATCGGCCTCGCTCCGCAGGAATTCTTCATCGATGCGGCGCGCTGGTATTTGCAGCTTGACCGTTTCGAACCGGACCAGATACTTGAATATCGTGTCCAACAGGCCGAAGCAGAAAAATCTCCACTCGAAGCGGAAGAGCCGCCCGTTCCTGAAGACGCCGCGCGCCCGGTCCCGGCGGTCGAAACGCCACTGCGCACGCCCGCGCCATTCGTGAGCGCGGTCGCCGAAGGCACACCAACTCCCGGCGGCGGAGCAGTCGCAGCGCTGGCCGGGGCACTTAGCGCGGCCCTGGGCGAGATGGTCGCCCGGCTGACCGTTGGCAAGAAGCGTTACGCGGATGTGGAAGAAACCATGCATGCCATAGTGGAAGCCGCGAAAGACCTTCGCCAGCGGTTGGTGACGGCAATTGACGAAGATGTCGCGGCGTTCGATGACGTGATGGAGGCTTTCCGGCTGCCCAAAGATGCAGCAGGCCGGGATGATGCCATCGAGCAAGCGATGGTGCGCGCGTCTGATGTGCCGCTGAATGTGGCGCGGCTGGCTGTGGACGCGATGGAACTCGCCGAACAGGTCGTGCGCCAGGGCAACAAGAACGCCGCCACCGACGGCGCGGTCGCGTCACTGATGGGGCTGGCAGCAGTCCAAGGCGCGGCGCTCAACGTGCGCGTGAACGCCGCCAGCCTGGATGACCGCGAGTTGGCCGCGCGTTACCAGCGTGACGTGCTGGCGCTGCTGGAACGCGCGCACGCGCTGCGCGATATCGTGATCGCACTAGCGGAAGAACGCGCAGGTATTGTATAACCTGTTGGGTCCGGTAGAAATCAGATAGAAGTGGGTAGACGTTTGAAAACTGTGATGGTACGTACTGTTTGGATTGTGATGGTAGTGGGTGTGAGCAGTATCCTGATCAGTATATGGGGCTTGAAGCCGGGACAGGCGGCAGTAATGACCACTAACACGCCTGTCCCGCTGCCGTCGCTGGGCGCGCCGCTGCCCACCCTGACCGCGCAGCCGAATTTCACGCCGCAGCCGCCGACCGCGACTCCGCTGCTGACCAATACGCCACGCTCTACCCAGGCGATCTTGCAGCCGGTCACGCCGACACTGCCCCCCGGTGAGTTGTTCGACCGCACTGGCGAAATCCGCGATCACTACTGGTTGGCGCGGCCCTTCCCACGCGACCCGTCGCGCACGGTGCAGGACTTCGCCGCGCGCAACTATGCGTATGGCTCCACCAGCGATGGCACATTCTCTACGCATCACGGGCTGGATTTCCAGAACGGGTTCGGCACGGCGATCCTGGCGGTGCAGACCGGGCGCGTGTTTTATGCGGGTGACGACGCGCAAATCATGTTTGGGCCGCGCAACAACTTCTACGGGAATCTCGTGGTGATCGAACATGACACACGCGCGCCGGATGGCAGGCCGCTGTTCACGCTCTACGGGCACATGTCGCGCCTCGAAGTGGAAACTGGCGACATCGTGAGCCTGGGCCAGCGTGTCGGGCAGGTGGGATCAACCGGGATAGCGCTGGGATCGCACCTGCACCTGGAAGTGCGCATCGGCGATCCGTATGATTACTACAGCACGTATAATCCCGACCTGTGGCTGCAACCCTGGCCGGATCACGGCACGCTGGCCGGACGCATCTACGACAGCCGGGGCGAACGGCTGTATAGCACGCGCATCACCATAGAACCGGTGCGCACCGGGCCGGGCCGCCTGACATATTCCTACGCCGACGACAACGTAAACCCCGACCCGTACTACGGCGAGCACTTCACTTACGGCGACCTGCGCGCGGGCGAATACCAGGTGATCGTGCGCATTCGTGACGTTCCGCGCTTCAAACAGACGGTCACGGTGGCTGAGGGCCAAACAACCTGGGTTGAAATTCGGATCAACTGAGCGCCCGCACCGCTGCGATCGGGCGGTTCTTTGCCGTGTTCCAGGTTAATCAAACTGGCGATATTTCCATGCGCCGCCGATCATCGTGCCGAGCACCTGCGTTTCAAGGATGGCGTCCGGTTCGATGGTATACAGGTCACGATCCAGCACAATCAGGTCGGCCAGGAACCCTGGCGCGAGCATCCCCAGGTCGTTTTCCATCCCGGCGGCGTAAGCGGGTCCCTGCGTGAAGGCCCGCAGCGTCGTGTCCATATCCAACCGCCCCTCAGGATACCAACCCTCCGGCCCCGGCGATCCGTCCGGTCGGCGGCGCGTCACGGCGGCGTAGATGCCTTTCAACGGTTCCAGCGGTTCGACAGGCGCATCTGAGCCAAACGCCAGCACCGCGCCCGCTTCAAGTTGGAACCGCCAGTTATACGACCACTGCGCGCGCGCGCCCCAATAGCGATCCGCCATTTCCCAATCCGAGGTGGCATGGATCGGCTGCATGGACGCGATCACGTCCAGTTCGGCGAGGCGCTGCGCGTCGTCCGGGTGGATGATCTGCACGTGTTCGATGCGGTGGCGGCGCGCGGCGCGCGGGATACCGTTCTGTGCTTCTTCACGGCGCACGGTTTCGTACACGTCGAGCACATCATGTATCGCCTTGTCCCCGATGGCATGAACGGCAGACGCTAACCCGGCGGCGCTGGCCTTGCTGACCAGTTCGTAAATTTCTTCCTTGTCGGTCACGACAATACCGTAATTGTCCGGTTCGCCTTCATACGGTTCGATCATGCGCGCCGTCCGCGCACCGAGCGCGCCATCCGCAAAAATCTTCAAGCCGCCGATGCGCAGCCACACATCCCCGAACCCGGCGCGAATGCCAAGCGCGTGCGCGTGTTCGATCCAGGGATCGTTGATCTGCTTGACCACGCGCAGCCCCAGTTCGCCGCGCTCGCGCAGCAGTTGCAGTGCAATCATGCAGCCAGGATTGTCAAAGTCGTGGATACCCGTCAACCCGGCCTGCCATGCGATCTGCTGCGCATCGCGCATCCAGGCCGCCACCTGTTCGGGCGTGGGCCTGGGTATGAGCGCCTGCACAAGCTGCATGGCCGGGTCTTCGAACAAAATCCCGGTCGGGCTGCCGGATGCGTCCCGCTGGATGCTGCCGCCCTGCGGATCGGGTGTGCTGGCCGTGATGCCCGCCATTTTCAGGGCACGGGTGTTGGCCCAGGCCGCGTGACCACTCTTGGCGCGCAGATAAACCGGGTGATCCGGTGCGACGGCGTCCAGGTCGGCAGCAGTTGGGAAAGCCAGGTCGGGCCAGTAGTCCTGCGCCCATCCGTAGCCGAAAACCCACTCCCCCGGTGGCAGATCGCGCACGCGCGCCGCCACCCGGCGCACGGCTTCGGCTTTGCTCGGCACTTCGAACACGTTCACGCTTTTGAGGCTGCGCGCGACGCCTTCCCAGTGGATATGGGCGTCGGTCAGGCCGGGGATGATGGCGCGCCCGCCCGCGTCGGTAATGACCGTCGCCGGACCGGCCAGCGCACGGATCGTGTCGTCGTCACCCGCAGCGACAACCCGGTCGCGGTAGAGCGCCAACGCGCGCGCGATGGGCTGTTGCGGATTGAGCGTATGAATATGTGCGTTCAAAATCACGTGATCAACAAACATCATTGGGCCTCGTTGTCAGGTAAACAGCCGGTATACACAATGCTGATTGTACTCGAAAACGGGATAGCGGGGGGTGGTTTAACCGGCAATCTGCCAGGCGCGCGCGACTTCATCGGCGGTGGGCGCGCTGGCGAAGCCTACCCGTGTGACCGACTGCGCCGCGATATAAGCCGCCGCCCGCAGCGCGCGGTCCAGATCGCCCAGGCGCGCGAGCGCGATATGCAGCGCCGTAGCGAAGATGTCCCCGGCCCCGG
>CAZMNL010000002.1:0-15866 GCA_964567525.1 uncultured Anaerolineaceae bacterium | reverse complement strand
AGGGCCTGAGCCCGAGACTCGAAGATCCGGCCGGCTGGGCTGAGCTCGACCGCGCGGCGGCTCCGCCCGGTAGATTGTGCCACCATGTGCCGACCGCGTCACGATCAGCAGCGGGGCCAACGCTGCGAAATGCGCTTCCAGGTGTGGGGCGTGGCGGATATCTTCTTCGCTGATCACCGTGACCACGCCGTGCGGCAGCACGCGGGCGGCGTCCGGCCACTCGACCGCAAGCACGCGATCATCGGGCGCGCGCTCGCGCAGCCAGCCCTGCGGTGTGATGCAAATACGCGCGTTTTCAAAGGCTCCTGCACACCCCGGATCGACCTCATAGGCAATCGGGCCAAAGTGGACCAGCGGCGTTTTGCGCCATGCTGGGGGCAGCATTTCCGGCATCAGCGTGTGCGCACGGTGGTACATGATCTGCACACGCCCTGTATCCGTGTACCGGTTTTCAAACGTGGTGCTGTGTTCGGCGGGGATGTTGACCACGTCCACCCCCGGCGGCAGATATGCCAGCAGGGGATCATCACGGCGCGTACTGGTGAGAATCCCTACGCGCAGCCCAAACGCAGCGGCAGTATGCGCGCCATACGACACCGTGCCGCCCAGTTGGATTCCCTGCGGCGTGATATCGCGGGTGATATGGCCGATGAGAAGGTAATCGGGCACAACGTCATTTGGAGCGTTCATATGCAGCTTTCGCATCTCGTGAGATAACAATAGAAGTTTACGCAGTTGACAGTTATCCGTGGTCAGTTTAACAGGCGAACGTTGATGCCCTGGCTCAACTGAGAACTGATGACTCGACGCCGAAAACCGAGTTTGTTCCTTACGGAGCCAATGTCATCTCGCGCGAACTGTGTAAGGCTGATCCAGGAAATAAATCACCCAAATGAGTTGGCCTTTGCTCCCCTTCCCTGAGGGAAGGGGTTGTGGGGGATGGGGTAATTATTTTCTTGGCGTAGCCTAAGTCCTAAACAAAATGCCGCGACCATTACAATCGCGGCACGCTCGCTATCTACGGGGGAAACCAGTTTAACGGTGCGGGATGATCGTCACCTTGCGGTACTGGCCTTCACCGACGCTTTCCGTCGTCACATCCGGATGATCGCGCAGCGCCAGGTGAATGATCCGGCGTTCGTAAGGCGACATCGGCTCCAGCGACACAGTACGGCCTATCTGTAACGCCTGCTCCGCCATGCGCGCGGCAAGCCGCTGCAACTGCTTCTCGCGGCGAGACTTGTACCCCTCGACATCCAGCACGATGTTAGCGCGGCGCTGTAGCTCGCGGCTGGCGATCAGGCGCGTGACGTATTGCAGCGCGGAGAGCGTTTCGCCCCGCCGCCCGACCAACATAACGAGATCATTCCCCTGAACATGCAAAATCCAGGGGGCTTCTTCATCATCCTGGGCGTTGGCTTTGCGCGCGCTGACCGTTGCATCGATCTGCATCTTGCTCAGCAGTTCTTCCAGGGTCGCTATCCCCACACGTGCATCTTCATCCAGTTCAGATTCGCTGGCAAAAGCGGGTTCTGGTTCCTCGTCGTATTGCTCGTGGTCGTATGCCTGGTCATCATCTTGATCGATGCGATCATCTGCGTCACCAGGCACCGGGTAAGATTCGTCAATTGTATCCGCAGGTTCGTCTGAGGCAGGTTGAGGTATAGCAGGGGATTCAGGCTCGCTGGGTGGGAGCATCTCAGCGCGCGGACGTGCCGCAGTGGTCAAACGCACGCGGGCTTGACGCGCCCCCAACCCAAGCAGCCCCCGGCTGGGTTCTTCGAGAATTTCTACAATGACGCTTTCACGCGTCACGCCGAGTTGTTCTAAACCTAATTCAATCGCTGTTTCAATATCACCAGCGCTGGTTTCTACAGACCGCGTATCACTCATTGTTTTCTTTTATCCTTTGGCCTTGCTCTTGGCTTTTGCACGGCTGGCGCGGCTGTCGTAAATGCCGGAGCGTTTGGGCTTAACACGGGCGGTTGAACGGGTAGGCGTTGGGGTAGAAGGTTCAGTGACCACACGTGCTGTTTTGCTCGCAGTTTGCTTTGCACCGTCCTGCTTATCGCTAGAAAGCCCCAATATACCCTTAATATCAATCTTCCCCATCAGCGCGTACTGCACAATGCCGATGAAGTTTGAAGCAATGAAATAGATGGACAGCCCGGATGCAAACGACAGGGCGAAGAACCCGAACATTATCGGCATGATGACCATCATCTGCCGGCTAATCTGGGCCGCCTGGTCCGCCCCTTTATCCCCCGTACTTTCGGTTTGCATGGTGGGCATCAGCAGTTTTTGCTGCAAGAAGGTGGTGGCAACCACCAGGATCGGCAGCACATACAGCGGGTCCGGTACAGCGAGATTCAACCAGAGGAACTGATTCTGCATCGGCACCAGATCGGACAACTCCGGAACCCACAACCGCCCGGAGAGGTCCAAAAGCTGGGTAGGCGTTGCGGCAAGCGTTGCCACAATCGCGCGGTACAACCCCAACAGGATCGGCAGTTGTACAATCAGTACCAAACAGCCGGCCAGAGGGTTTACGCCGCGTTCGCGGTAAAGTTCCCACTGTGCCTGTGCCAGCCGTTCACGGTCGTTTTTGTATTTTTCCTGGAGTTTCTTTAGTTCCGGCTGAAGCTCCTGCATGGCTTTGGTGGAGCGCTGCTGTTTCATGGTCAGCGGATATGTCGCCAGCCGTACTAGAATCGTGAAGGTAATGATCGCCAACACGATATTGCCACCCAATATCTGGTAAAGGAATAGCAAAATCGTGATGAACGGGTTAACAATGATATCAAGCATGAGACAGCAGCCTCTTTCTAACCGGTGCGTCTTGATAAACGCCTAGTGCTTGTAACGCCAGCTTCTCTCGCCGTTTTCGATGTCATAAGCAATCAACAGGTTATCGGAGTCGTCAGTTCCGACGACGACCCAATCGACAGTCGATTCATCATCGACCGCGACTTCCGGCACAAACACGAGATTGGTCAGCGCCTCGCCTTCGGTTTTCTTATACCACCGGTTGGCCCCGGACTCTTTGTTGACCGCGTAAATGTGTTCGTCCTTAGAACCGGCAACGACCGTATCCCCGGTAATCAAGGGCGTGGCACGAATCGCGCCTTCGGCCAGCTCATCACGCCGCCAGACTTCTGCAAAGCCCTCATCAGTAGCGCGCACGGCATAGAGATTGCCCGACAGATCGCCAAAATACAGCACATCGTCTTCAAAGGCGGGCGCACCCCAGAGCCAATCTTCCGTCTCATAACGCGCCACGATCTCGCGCGTGGACAGATCGACGGCGATCATTTCGGAAATAAATGTGCCTACATAAACCCGGTTGCGGGCCGCATCATAAACGGGATTACCCGGCGCGGCACCACCCAGGTCTTTTTTCCACAGTTGATCGCCTGTTTCCGGAGCAATCGCGTAGAGGTGATGGTCGAGCGACACAACATACAGCATATCGGCATCGCGGCCCAATTCGGGATCAGCAGGCAAATAGAGCGGTTGCGCCCACACCCCATGATCAGTTTCGAATGTCCAGGCTTTTTCGCCCGTCTCGCGGGAAACCGCCACAACATTACGACTGCCCAGGCCAAAATAAACGTGTTCCGGCCCGACACCGACGCCCCCAATCACACGATCTTTAGCTTCCAGGGCAAGCGGGCCGATTAACATCTTGCGTTCCGGCGTATAAACCCACAAAGCCTCGCCATTTTCGACATTGATCGCGTGAAGCTGTCCCTGGTAATCGCCAATGTACAGGATATCATCCGCAACTGTCGGCACAGCAAAGAAGTAGATGTCATCGTAATCGTAAGTCCACTTCACGGCCCCATCGATCGGATTCACCGCAGCGACCCGCCGCTCGTAGGCTAAGTAGATTGTGTCCGGATCGGAGCCAGCCGCCACGCCCGCCCAGCTTTCGCTGCCGCCGCCGCCGCACGCAGTCAGCACAACAGCGAGCAAAAGCAGCCCGCCTATCGCGCGGCGCTGTGCAGTGGATAAGATTCGCCCGATGTTCAATGGTTCTCCTTCCATGCTTGCTGGCAACTCAGGACGTTAAGGAACAGGATCGTACCCTCCCGGACTCAAGGGATGGCAGCGTCCAATACGCTTTAACCCCATCCAACCGCCTTTGAACAAGCCATATTTCTGTATCGCCTCATAGGTATAATGCGAACAGCTTGGCTCATACCGGCAGCTTGGCGGAAGAATACGCGAAAACGTCAACTGGTAGAAACGAATGAGCGCCAGCCCAATAATCTTCATAACTCCCCCGGCGATTCTATCCAGAGATCGGCAGCTTTCAAACAATCCACAACAGCCTCATGTACCGCTTGATAGGGCTGACCGACAATGGATTTACGTGCGATGAAGGCAATATCATAACCCTGTCGCACATGTGGATGAGATTGACGTGCTGCTTCGCGCAGCAAGCGCCGGATGCGATTGCGAGTGATTGCTTTGCCCAGTTGTTTACTGGTCACAAAACCATAGCGGTTATGCGGAATGCGGTTGGGTGTCACGCTCAAGATCAGAAATGGATGGCGTTGACTTTCACCGTGACGCCGCAGATTTGCGAAATCCTCGCGGCGATGCAGTCGCAGATGACGTTGCATAATCGCGAAACAGCCGTCAAACCGGTTGTTTCGTTAGGCTTTCCAATTGATCTTCTTGGTGTGATTGTTCATCTTCACCGACAAGAGCTTGCGGCCCTTAGCGCGGCGCGCCTTCAAAACCCGGCGACCATCCTTTGTACGCATCCGGCGACGAAAACCATGCACACGAACACGCCGCCGCCGCTTGGGTTGGTAGGTACGTTTTGGCATCTATGACCTCTTTCAAAAAACGCGCTCTTGGCGCGATTTAAAGCTGGTTTTACGATACGAAATAGGCACGGCCATTAAGCCGCAGGTGACGATGCGCAAGTATAGCGCATGGCCCTACACGGGTCAAGCGTCAAGCGTGAAGGGGTGCGTGCAAAGGTTGTCAGTCAAATGTTGTTGGCGCTGTTTACCTCACCCCAAAACCCCACGTATGCTGCGCATACGTTCCAGCCTCCGGAGAGAATCCCCCCTCTCCAGAGTGTGGAGAGGGGGAGGCCAGGGGGGTGAGGCTCAGAGCGTCGCTGTCAGGTTTTGCACGCACCCGCGTGAAGCCTTAACGAGAGCGCCGGAATAACACCAACAGGCTGATGATCCCTACAAAAACCAGCGCGATCACAAACAGGCTGGCAAAGGGTCCCAGGGCACTGGTTCCTTGCAGTGGCCCGGTGTGCTCACCACCACGCACAGATAGGGTAATCACTGCGGTAGTAACAAGCACCAATCCCGCTGCCAACAGCACCAGCACACGTCGCATAGGCAGCCCTTGCCACCACCGCGCGTGTGAATAGTGCAGATCCCATTCCAGCTTCAAACGTTGTGCCAGACGGTCACGCATGGCAGGATCAATGTCACCGGTCGGAAGCGTAGCATGAAGGCGGCGCACAACCCCCGCGAGTTTCTCAATCTCTTGTGATGCCGTCGGTTCATTGCCGCTTAGCAGTTGGTCTGTGAACCTCGCCAATGCATCGTCACGCAGAGTATCATCGTGCATAACTAGTTTTCGCCTATCTCGTTTCGAAGGGCCTGGATTGCACGCCGGTACAGCGATTTGACGGCTTCGAGTGATTGTTCGCGTTCATTAGCAATCTCTGCAAATGTCAAACCATCTGCAAAACGCATAAAAATGATTTCCTGATAATGTTCAGGTAACCTGAGCAGCGCCTGTTGGACAAGAGCACCTTCGTCACCCCGTTCATGTTTATATGCTGCTGCCGTGATGAGGTGCTCGGCACTGTCCAGGTGAACAGATCGTTCTTCTTCATGGCGGCGGCGGTAACGGTAAAAATCCGCAATCTGGCGGTTAACGATGGTATACAGCCAGGTATTGAACTGAGCACGCTGTTCAAACTGTGGAATAGATCGTAAGACTGCGATAAAGATTTCCTGGGTTACATCTTCTGCGTGTTCGCTTGGAATACGGCTTCTGACGCGATTATAAACCTTGTCCAAATACCGTTCATACAGCGCCATAAACGCATCCCGATCGCCTCTTCGAGCTTTTTGTGCCAGATGTTCGTCAGTGGCTCCCGCTACCATATACGCTTCCTTCGTGGTTTAAGTCGTAAAAACGGGATGATTCGTGCTGCAAGACATTCACATTAACGGCGCATCCAGTATACAGCAATTGTATCTTGCATAATGTGAAAAATTACAAACTATTTGCTTTGGGCAAACGGTGCTAAGATGGTAGCGGTTAGGGTACAATCATTGCTGATCGATCCAAAAAAGCGTTATGGAGTTGACAGTTTTCAGTTGACAGAGCCATCAGCCGGATTCGCAGCACAAACGGATCACTTAAAACTGATGGCTTGATCCGGAAAAACAGCATTGTCTCTTGCTCAACCAGGTATTGTTCGCGCGAACTGCGTTAGTCCTACAAATAATGAGGCTGCGGCTATTTGAAGGTACCCTGATTCGCGGGAGATAACCTAAACGCGGTGGAGGTTCTATTATATGTATAAGATCATTTCGGTGCATTCGTTCCGGGGCGGCACTGGAAAATCAAACATTACAGCGAATGTGGCAACCAGCCTCGCCCTGCAAGGGAAACGCATAGGCGTGGTGGATACCGATATTCAGTCGCCGGGCATTCACGTATTGTTTGGCTTCGACGTATCCACAATGGCACACTCGCTCAACGATTACCTGTGGGGTAAATGCGAGATACAACAAACCGCCTATGATCTATCGGCCAATCTCGATATTGATCTTGAGGGGCAAATTTTCCTGATCCCGGCCAGCATCAAGGCGGGCGAGATCGCGCGTGTGGTACGCGAAGGCTACGACGTGAGCCTGCTCAATGACGGTTTTCACGATTTGATCGAGCAGCTTGATCTTGACGTGCTGATGATCGATACACACCCCGGTCTGAACGAAGAAACGCTGCTGGCGATTGCGATCTCAGATGCGCTTGTTGTGGTGATGCGTCCCGATCAGCAAGATATCCAGGGAACCAGTGTCACGGTCGAAGTAGCGCGCAAACTGGATGTACCGCACATGGTCATTGCAGTTAACAAGGTTCCCCCGATATTTGACGAAGAAGATATCCGGCAGGAAATTGAGCACAATTATAACTGCCCGGTTGCCACTGTCCTGCATCATTCCGATGAAATGATGACGCTGGCAAGTTCGGGAATTTTTGTGCTGCGCTATCCTGATCACCCTATCACCGCAAAATTCAAAGCGCTGGCTGCGACGTTATGGGAAGTCTGATCGCGGCAATGCTGGCACACAACATAACAGGAGTCCGGGCTGCACATCGCGGTTTACCCGAACTCCTGCCATGATGTGTATGAGTCTGCGGCTAGAACTGTGACACCGCGGTTTCGGCGGTATCAAAGATATCGAAGAACTTGTCGAAGCCGATGATCTTGAATACGCGCTCCACCTTCGGGCTGAGCGCCGCCAGCAGCAAGTCTCCGTCATTGGCGCGACATTGAGTCAGGATATCCGCAAGTGTGCGCAGGCCCGCGCTGTTGATGTATGACACGCCGCCCATATCCAGCACCAACCGCGTATCGCCCTCAGAGACGGCTTTTTGCAGCGACTCTCCCATCTCAAGCGCGCCGCTGCTATCCACGCGACCCTCCAACACGAAGATCATGACATTCTGTTCGGTACGTGACGAAATCTGCATCGGTTTTGGCTCCCTGATTGTCCTTTGCTCGTGCGCGACATAACGCCACACGACAGGGTCAATATATAGCCCTGTTGTGTGCAGATGCGCTGTGAGCGTCTAGTCGCGGCCTGCCACGAGCCGCGCGTCAATTTCTTCGGCTGACATCAACTGCCCGTCGCGGACTTCTTCCACACGCGGAATCTGGCCCGCCAGGTCGCGGTCGTGCGTGACCATAACAATCGTTTTGCCCTGGTCTACCAGGTCCTCAAACATGGCGAACATCAACCCGGCGGACACTAAGTCCAGGTTCCCGGTGGGTTCGTCACCTACGATCAGGGGCGGATCGTTTGCCAACGCACGCGCAATCGCAGCACGCTGCTGCTGGCCGCCGGAAATCTGGCTGGGGTACTTATTCGCCACGTCCGGCAGGTCCACCATTTCGAGCAGTTCCATCGCGCGTTCTTTGCGCTCGCCCTTGTAGGTGTTGGTGTAGTTCATCGGCATCATCACGTTTTCGAGTACCGTGAGAGTCGGCAGCAGTTGGAAGAACTGGAACACCACGCCTACATTACGCCCGCGCCACTTGGCAACCTGGTTTTCGTTCAGCCGGGTCAGGCGCTGCCCCGCGACAAACACCTCACCCGATGTGGGGCGGTCAATGCCAGTGATCATATTGATCAGCGTACTTTTGCCGCTGCCGGAAGGCCCGACAATCGCCACGAATTCGCCCGGCTGAATCTCAAGATCAACCCCCTTGAGCACCTTCAGAGGGCCGGCTTTTGTCTTGTAGATTTTTTCGACTTTTTGCAGCGAGATCAGGGAATCTGTTTGTCCGTTTCCGTTGTTCATGTTGGTTTCTCCTGCACGTTTAGGCCACTAAACGCGCCTATTGGTAGCGTAGAATATCCGAGACTGTTCGGCGCGCGGCGGCAATCGACGGCCACAGGCTGGCAACGGTCGCCACGATGAGCATACCACCAATGCCCAGGCCGAGCACCCACAAGGGATAGCTGAAGTCGATGAAGTCCGCCAGTCCCATGCCGTCAAGCAGTGAAACCGCCAATAGATAGCTTAACGGGACAGCCAGCGCCCAGGCCAGCACACCGATCAATAGTCCTTCGACCAGGAACTGTGTGATGATGGTACCGGAGCCTGCACCAATCGAGCGCATGACGCCGATTTCCTTCTGCCGTTCATAGACCGCCATCGAGAGCGTGGTCAGCAGGCCAATCGCACCCACAGCGGCCATCACCGCCGAGGTAATCTGGAAGATCATGTTGAAGACCATCATGTTATCGGCGATAGCTTGCTGTTCCTCGACCTGATTAGCGTAAGCCGCCGTCACGCCCGAGTCAAGCAGCGTTTCCGAGAGTTCGTCAATCGTATCACTCACCTCCGCGACCGATGGATCGGCTTGCGCAAGTTTGGTAAAGAAAACCACTGGCAGCGGTTCGTCGTCGCCTGGATCATCGGGCGTACCGGCATCATACACAAACCCCGCCAACTGTGACAGGTCCTGCCAGCGCATGATCGCCAGCGGGAAAGGATACGACCCGATCCCGATGACCTCAAACTGCTTTGAGCGCCCACCGGCTTCAATCACAACCTGGTCGCCCACCGATTTACCGATCTCATCCGCCGCCGATGAAGTCAACACGATACCTTCAAGGTTTGGAGCATCCTGCCAACCGGACCCGGCATCATAAGTCAAACTTAACGTTCCGCTGTCCGGCTCGATGCCCAGCGCCTGGATTTCATCGTGTTCTTCAGGGCCAAAGCGCAGGATCGTACCATCCAGATCAAGGATGCGCACGCCGAAAGCCACACCGGGATATACCGCTTCAACCGCGTCATTACTGAGAATGCGGCTGCTCACCTGCTCGAAGTCTTGTGCTTCGGTGGGGATCACCAGAATCTCGTAGTTGAACGTGTCGAACAGCTTGTTGATTTCATCGGTCACGACGGTGAACATGGCGAACACGCCCATGAATGCCGCCGCCGCGAAGGTCAACGTAAGCACAGTCAGCACCAGGCGGCCTTTTTTCTGCATGACGTTACTCAACGCCTGCCGGATGTTCGTAGGCAGTGGCAGGCGCTTGATAATGCGCGCCAGCGGTCCCTGCCCCCAACTGCCCGAAATACCCAGGTCGGTCATCGCATCCATGATCGAGACGCGCGTGCCGTTGATCACCGGGATGAGCGCCGCCAGGACCGGAACCAGCAACCCCATCAGCGCCCCAAACACAAGGCCAGTAGTGGAGATGTTGAAGCCTTCGATGTAGGTATGGGCCAGCGGGGCCACAGAAACCGCCATTGTGGAACCGGTGATGATACCCAGGATGACGCCCGGAACCGTGCCCAACACACCGTAAAGCAGCGCGATACCGGCGTAGACCGTGAAGTTGTCCAGGCGGGTTGCGCCAATTGATTTCATGACCCCAATCTGGCGTTTTTGTTCCAACACAATCGTGTTGATCACGTTCGTGACCAGGAAGCCCGACACCACCAGCGCCACCACTGCCAGCATATTCAGCACGCTGGTAATTTCCTGGACTTCGCCAATCAGGAAGTAGTTATCCGGGTCATCTAACCAATATCCCTGCGGGATATAGTTGGTTTCAGAGCGGAGCAACTCTTTCAGCGAATCGGCCTGACGTTCCGCAGTCGTCGTATCGACATAACGCAGGTAGTAGGTGGAATAACCAGTGAATCCTGCGATCTGCTGTGCATCTTCAAAATGCGCGAAAATGCGCTGTTGGGGTGCGTTATTACCACCGGTTTCGACCCAGTATGGGTGGAACACCATGGCGCTGATGGTCCATGCCTGCGCCTCAGAACCAGCGCCGCCAACCTGCCGGAACTCCATCGTATCGCCAATGCCAAGATCGTATTCCTCCGCCATGCGGCGCTCAATGGCGATCTCAGAAGCGCCCACCGCAGGCCAATCGCCTTCAAGCAGCCGCATCGGTTCCAGGCCAATCGACCCGAACGGCTCGGAGAACGCCATCATATCCGCATCGCGGAAGCGGTTTTCAGTGCCCGCCATGCGCCAATAAACCGGCGCGACAACCTGCCCTTCGATATCAGTCACGCCAGCGATACCGGATGGCGGAATATCGGCGTCCAGATTGGAACGAACCAGGTGCAAGACCTGATCTTCGCCGTCCACTGTTTGCACATTCGTACCGGCAGATGGCACCGTCACGAACATGCGAATCATGGCAACTTCATCGGGGTTGATGTCCTGCTTAATTTGCTTGATCAACAGATCGTTGGCGGAGATCAACGTCACCGCACCAAAGACCCCGATCATGATGCTGATCGCAACGAGCGCGGTACGTCCCTTGCGCGAAAGAATGTCACGCAGGATTTTACGTCCTCGCGTTCTGATCATACAGTCACGTACTCCTAACTGTTAGCCCTTAGTCGCAATCTTGGTGCGGGTGGCACGCAGTTCAGCCGTGCGACGGCGCGCTGCCGCTTCGAGCGTGGTTTCGCCAATGGTGCCGTCGTGCAGTTCGAGTAGTTTCGGCACGTTACGTACCAGTTCGCGGTCGTGGGTCACAATGATCACAGTTGTGCCACGATCAGCAAGCTGCTGAAGCAGATCGAAGACATTCTGGGCGCTCATGCGGTCCAGGTTGCCGGTCGGTTCGTCGCCCACGATCAGCGGCGGGTTATTGGCGAGGGCGCGCGCAATAGCGACGCGCTGCTGCTGCCCACCGGAGAGCATATCGGGCGTCTTGTGCGCCTGGTCCTGGATACCAAAACGGTCCAGCAGTTTCATGGCGACATCGTGGCGTTCGCCCGGTTTCCACACGCCTGCAAAATCCATCGGGGCCATGACGTTTTCTACCACGGTCAGTGTCGGCAGCAGTTGGAAGAACTGGAACACAATACCGATATTGCGCGCGCGCCACTTGGTCAGCTTGCGCTGCGGGGCCTGCGTGATCGGCACACCACCAATCGTCACATCGCCGGAGGTGGGCGCGTCAACGGCGGTCAGCATATTGAGAAAAGTAGTCTTGCCGCTGCCCGAAGGACCGACAAGCGCTATAAAATCCCCCTTGTGAATATCCTGGTCGATTCCGCGCAGTACGTTCAGCGGCCCCGCCGGGGTATCGAATGTCTTCATCAAGTTGCGGATCTGGATGAATGGTTCGGCCATTACTTGATTCTCCTTTAGCTTGCGGTGCGTTGTGTGAATTGTGGTGTATGCTGTGATACTTTACGTGACTGTGGCGATTAGGTTGCAGTTTTTGGATGATTCGTTTGTGCGGTACTGACGCCAAACTGCACAAAATATAACACGTTTCGGGGCGCGATGGGGTAATTACCAATCCCGTTCTTGACGAATATTAAACATCTGTTCAGATAGTGTTCAACCTGGTTTGTCCGCTAATGCCATTTCTGTCATAATTAGGTTATCGTTCCAACAACGCCACATACCCCAAACAAAAAACTGATAGGAGAGAATCATGTCCATACACCACGACGGGCGAAAAAATACTCCCTCGCCGCGTCTATCGCGTCGTAACTTCCTCAAGGTGAGCGCTGCCGGTATGGCTGCTGCCGCGTTCAAGCTTTCCGGTTTCGATCTTACGCCAGAACAGGCTGCCGCCGCATTAGCCCGTCGGCAGTCGGGAACGCTGACGGTTGCCTGGGGTGGCGCACCGGCAACTTTGGACCCGCTGTTCGCCTCTGCCGATACTGAGATTGCTTTCTTGAATGCGGTATACGACTACCTGATCGACACCAATGACCGGTCCGAATTGGTACCCCGGCTGGCGACGGATTGGGCCGCCAGCGACGATGGCCTGACCTACACACTGACTATTGCCGAAGGTGTAAAATTCCACGATGGTTCTGATCTGACGCTCGATGACATTATCTGGACCTTCGACCGCCTGCGCAGTGACGGCCCCACCGCCGACCTGTTCGCCAACGTGGAAAGCGTCGAAGCTGGCGAAGGAAATACGATTGTCTTCACGCTGGCGGCGACGAATCCCGACTTCCTTTACAACCTGACCGATAACCACACCGTGATCCTGAAAGCCGGTGCGGAAAACATTGGCTCCGAGTTCAACGGGACCGGACCGTTTAAATTGCAGGAATACGTCACCGACCGCGCGACGTTTGAGGCCAACACCGATTACTGGGCCGGTGCGCCGGGCGTCCAAACGCTGGAATTCATCTACTTTGACAACGTGGAGGCGGCTGTTAACGCGCTGCGCGGCGGCGTGGTCGATGCCGTGCTGCGTATGGATAACGCCACTTTCCTGGGTCTGTCCGCCGAAGCCGGTTTCAACGCGCAGGACATCCCCACCGCCGGGCATGATCTCGTGCGGCTGCGCGCCGACCGCGCCCCCGGTGACGATGTACGTGTGCGGCAGGCGTTCCGCCTCGCCACCGACCGCCGCGCGATCTTCGAGCGCACGCAGTTCGGGTTCGGCGCGGTGGGCCGCGACTCGCCGATTGGCCCGGTCTTCGGGCAGTATTACAGCGAAGACACCCCGATGCCGGAACGCGATCCCGCAGCCGCGCGCCAACTGCTCGCCGATGCCGGGTATTCTGACGGCCTGGACATGACGCTCTACGTGCCGAACCTGGCCGACCGCGTGGCATTGGCGCAAGCGCTCGCCGCGCAGTGGGAAGAGGCCGGAATCAACATCGACATTGAGCCGCAAGAGGAAGCGGTATATTACGCTGATAACGTGTGGCTGGAAGTTGACCTGGCGATTACCCCCTGGGGATCGCGCCCGGTGCCGCAGGTTTACCTGGACCTGTACCTGAAGTCCGGCGCGCAGTGGAATGAAGCCCACTGGAGCGACCCGGAAATCGACGAACTGATCGAAGTGGCCGGTTCCTCGCTGGACGAAGAAGAACGCACGAACGCCTATCACGCGATTCAGCGCCTCATGATCGAACGCGGCCCGATCATCATCCCGTACTTCTTCGCGTCGTTTGGCGTGCTGGCGGAAAACGTGAGCGATGTCAGCGTACATCCATTCCCCGGTCGCACAAACTTCAACAAGGCAGCCGTATAGCCGGGCTGCATGATGCAGCAAGAGACACGCGACAATCGTTGAGAATCCACATGCAGCGGGGACATAACAGTCCCCGCTTTTCGATGAGGGATTGAAAAACAGTCCATGTCACAAAGCACACTTAACCGCATCGCGTTATCACCCCCAGGGCGTTTTGCGGAAAACTTGCGCCGGTCGTTGTCATCACTATGGCGCTTTGTACGCGCCATCATGAGTCGGCCTCAATCTGCTGTGGGGGCGCTGATCGTGATGTTCTTTTTGCTGCTGGCGCTGTTCGGCCCGCATATCGCGCCGTATACTGAGAACAACCAGTCATCCGCGCCGCGTGTCGCACCCACGACCCGCCCGGCGAAAGTCGTCCGCACAGTGCGCGCAGACCCCGCGAAGTTGTTTGATCCGGACACGTACAAACCCGGCGATCACCCCTTCGGCACGGATTACCTGGGCCGGGACGTGTTCAGCCGCGTGATCCTGGGCGCGGAGAGCATTTTCCGCGTGGCCGGGTTAGGCACCCTGTTCGCCGTGATCATCGGCGCGTTCATCGGCCTGTTGATCGGGTATCAGGGTGGACTGTTGGATGAAATCGCCAGCCGCGTGATCGATGCGCTGCTGGCGATCCCGGCACTGCTGATCGCACTCGTGATTCTGGGGATCATCCGCAATCTGGACTTCGAACAGGGCACCTGGCAGGCGTGGTTTGTGGATAACAGCGTGCTGATCGTGATCGCGCTGGTCTATGTGCCGATAGTGGCGCGCGTGGTGCGCAGCAGCACACTGGATATCAAAACGCGCGCGTTCATCCAGGCGGCGCAGATACGCGGCGAGTCGCGCCTGTACATCATCTTCCGCGAGATTTTCCCTTCCGTGATCCCGACCCTGGTCGTTGAAGCGTCTTTGCGCTTTTCCTTCGCTATTTTCCTGGTCGCGGCGCTGGGTTTTCTGGGCGTGGCTGCGCGACCGCCTTCACCGGATTGGGGCCTGATGGTCAACGAGAATCGCGGCGGGCTGTACAACATCACCCCCTGGGCGCTGGAATATCCCGCCGCCGCAATTGCGCTGTTGGTCGTCGGCGTAAACCTGTTCTCCGACGGCATCAAAAGCGCCGTGCAGAAAGGTGGCGAATAATGGCGGGACCAGAGCCGGTGCTCCAGGTAGACACCCTGGGGATCAGTTACAAAGTCGGGCGTCAATGGCTGCCCGCCGTGCGCGATTTCAGTATTGCAGTCCAGGCCGGACAGATTTACGGGATTGTCGGCGAATCCGGGTCGGGCAAATCAACGGTAGCAGCCGGCATTATGCACTTTCTGGCCGCCAACGGGCGCACCGAACCCGGCAGCCAGGTTTTCTTCCTGGGCGAAGACCTGTCCGCCAGGTCCCGGCGCGAGATGGCGCAGACCTGGGGTGCGCAGATGGCGATGGTACCGCAGAATCCCGGCGCGGCGCTGAACCCGTCGATCCGCATCGGAGAGCAGGTCGCCGAGATTGCGCGGCGGCATACGGGCGTGAGCCGCTCTGCGGCCCGCGAACACGCGGTTGAGATGCTGCGGCGCGTGAACCTGGCGGACCCCCAAACAATTCTCGACCGCTACCCGCACGAACTCAGCGGCGGGATGCAGCAGCGCGTGATGATCGCCATGGCGTTGAGCACCTCGCCCCGGCTTCTGGTGCTGGACGAACCGACGACCGCGCTCGACGTAACCACCGAAGCCGTGATCCTCGATCTGGTGCGCGATTTGATGCACGATGACAGCGCGGGTGCGATCTACGTGACGCATAACCTGGGCGTCGTGGCGCAGGTTTGTGACCGCGTGGTGGTCATGTATGCGGGTGAGATCATGGAAGACGCTTCTGTCATCGAACTGTTCGAGCGCCCGCTGAACCCCTACACCATCGGCCTGCTGAACAGCGTCCCGCGCCTGGGAGAAACCAAGCGCGATGCCGGTCTGCTAACTATCCCTGGGCGACCGCCGTCGCTGGTGGATTTGCCGCGCGGCTGCGTCTATGCGCCGCGCTGCCCGCTCGCCATTGATATCTGCAAGACGCGCCCGCCGCTGGAACACCCCGCTGAGGGATGGTCGGTGCGCT
>CAZMNL010000001.1:22504-33608 GCA_964567525.1 uncultured Anaerolineaceae bacterium | reverse complement strand
TCGGCCCCAGCGTCGTCATGACGGCCTTCGCCAGAATGTCGATCCCGGCCTTCAATCCGTTGCGGGCTTCCTGGTCAAATACTAACTGCTTCGCCATAGGTTATCTTTCTCCTCAACCGCTGATAGATTGGCACTGCTGAACCCTGAAGTATTCAGAGCGTGTTTGTTCAGATTTCCGTGTAGAAATCCTGCCAATGTGAAAATGCCATACACGATTTAGCACTCACAAACAATGAGTGCTAATCCATGTTTGAGTCTACCAACCTTACGCGGTAGATGTCAAGCATAAATTAGCACTCAACAGGCGAGCCTGCTAATCTGGCATATTAGAAATGCATATAAAATCTTCGTGGCATAGCCTGCGCTTACTGTATCACTTCATCGGCTGTGCTATCTGAGGGACTTTGTGGAATGCGCCCGCAGGACCGCAGCGCGCTCGTAAACTGCTGAATGCGGCGTTGATCGTCAGCAGCTATCACGATCTGATACCCTTGTTCGAGGAACGGGATTGCCAGATCGCACCGCCCCATCGAAATATGAGCGCGCCCGACCTCAATAAAATCGTCCGCGTCCTCAGAGCCGAGGGCAATCGCACGTTCCAGGTTGACAATCGCGGTCACATAATCACCATCGAGCAACTGCAACCCGCCCAGGTACGAAAGACACCGCACATTATCCGGATCGATATCCAGGCAGCGCCGGTAGTACTCGTAAGCACGCTCGAAACTACCATCTCGCGTGTAGGCCACGGCCAGGGAAAACAAAACGCTCGTATCGGAAGGATTACGCTCGCGTGCGGATGACAGAACTTCAATCGCCTTATCAATCTCCCCTAACGCAATATAGTTATTAGCCAGCTCAATAGCGATATAGGTATGGGTAGGCGCGTTTTGCAGGGCCGCCTGGTACGGTTGCAGCGCGTCCTGCCAGAAACCCTGGTTGGAGTACCACAAACCTTGATTACGAAACGTATCCGCTACCGCTATACCAGAAGTATCCAGTTCGAGCGCCTGCTCAAGATAGCCCATCGCGATCTGATACTGGCCCAGGTCCTGGTAAATCTTTCCGAGGAACGCATACGTCGGGGCAAACGTGGGATCAAGCGCCTTGGCATGCAGCGCCGACGCCAGCGCACTATTATCGTTCCCATTCCAATCCAACGCCATCGCGCGAATGGCCCATCCGTGCGGCAGTTCGGGGTTGGCATTGACCGCACGCTCAGCGAAAAGCAGTGCATCTTGCATCCGGCCCGCATCCCGCCCGAAGTTCGAGGTGATGATCAGCATGTGCGTAATGCGATAATGCAAATCCACATCGTTGGGATTATTCTCGGCCAACACGCGGCACTGCTCAATCGCTTGTTGGAGATCGCCCATGCGGTAAGCGTTGGTACATGCAGACTGCGCGACTACCAGGTCGGGCGTCACCGTCGGCGTGGGCCGCGGCGCTGCCTGCGTCTGCGCAAATGCCATCATGTGATCCGTTTGGGACTGTACGGTCGAGCGAACCGTTGACTGGTTTTCCCAGATCAACCAGCCCACAAAAACCAGCACCGGAATCGTCAACAAACTCAACACCACCCGACCAGAAAACAAACGCAGGTTGCGGCGGCGGCGACCGGGCCGGTAACGTTTTGGCGTGCGCAGATACATAGCGTCAATCCCTTAGAAAATCCCGATGGGTTCCGGTGGAATAGGCGTGTTCGGGATCGGCGTGGGGATATCGCTGATATTGTATTCTTCCTCGTAGTTCACGCACGACATTAACCCTTGATTGATGTATCCCTTGATCTGTTCGCCGGGATTCATCTGCAACGACTCCTTAAGCACCGGCCACGCCTGATCGCAGCGTGCGAGCAGTGAATGGGCCAGCCCGCGAATATACCAGCATTCAATTTCACGGTCATACAGCGCGATGTTTTGGGCCACTTGAATGCGCGCACACTCTTCAAACGACTCGATAGCGCCCTCGTAATTGCGCCGGGTATAGCGCACCATTCCCAACTGACGGTGCGCCTCAGCATAGGATGCGTCAAGCTCAAGCGCCTGCTCGCACGCTTCCTGGGCCAGCGAGTCCTCACGCATGGTGAAATACGTTTCGCACTTGCGCGTATAGGCTTTCACGTTGTCCGGTTCCATCGCCAGCACCATGTCATAGGCGGCAATCGCGGCCTCGTAATTCTGCTGCGCTTTATAGTACACCGCCAGCTCAAAATACAGCGCATCAAACCGGGGATGAATTTGAATCGCGCGTTCGTACTGCTGGATGGCGGCGTTAAACTCACCCACAAACGCCAGCCCCAGCGCCAACGCGCGGCGCGCATCCAGGCTATTCGGATCGAGATTCACCGCCTCGTCCGCTTTCTGGAATGCCTGATTCGGACGGCCTGCGCTGCGATATGCCATAGACAGGTACGCGCGCGCTTCCGCGTAATCCGGCGCGAGCTGCTGTGCGATCAACCCGGCGCTGATCGCTTCCTCTGCGCGGCTGTTTTCCAACAGCGCCAGGCTCAGCAAAGCCTGCGCACGCGGATTGTCAGGGGCGATCTCGACTGCCTGCCGGGCCACTTCCAGCGCCTCTTCCGCACGGTATCTGAAGCTGCGCCCTGCATAGCTGCGGTAGACCAGCATCCGCCCGTATTCAAAGAGGATGTCGATATTATTCGGTGCAAGCCGGGCCGCTTCTTCGTAGTTCTGGATCGCCAGCTCAATATCACCGGCCAGGTACGCGCGCTCGCCCTGCTGCGCCAACGTGATCGCGTCTAATGTCGGCGTAGACTCGACGCCCACACTCGCCAAAACCCAGGACTGTACGTTGTTAAAACGCCAGATCACAGCCACCAGCACAACCATCATCACCAGCCAGGCAACAACAAACACATTGTTGCCACGCCGCCGCGCCTGTCGCCCAAAGTGGAGATTGGATTTATCACGCCGGATATACATTTATGTTTATTCTACCTCGCGCCGACTATTCGCCGGTTCACCGGGGCCGGTATCAGCCAGACCTGGTAACACAATAAACCGGCGAGTCCGTTCCCCCCGGTTGATATTCTTATTTCTGATACTATGCGCGTCCAGGGAATCCTAACATTGTGGCTATCACATGTCAAAGTTTAGCGCACAGGCGGCCATCCGTCCATGATGCCAAACCTACGCTTGCTCTGCTGTGGTAGTGTGCAGGGAATCAAAAAGAAGCATCTCCCGCGCATGTTGAACCTCTATATTCAGGTGGGCTGGCCGTCACAGACGGTTATAATGCCCTTTACAGTGTGTGTTGGTTCAGGTGGCAGAGAGTCTGCTTCTTCTGTATTTGTAGTGTATCAATCCCCCACCAGGTTGTGAAGTACCATTCAGCACAGCGCGATATGCTGTGTGTCACCGGATTCTCGTGCTATTTGGCAGTCCAGCCCTGCCAGCCGCGCGCCTGCCACGCCGCATAGACCGCAATCGCCCCGGCAGTAGAAACGTTCAGGCTCTCCACGTGGCCGCGCATGGGCAGAGTCACAAGCAGATCGCACGTTTCGCGCACCAACCGCCGCAGTCCTTCGCCCTCGCTGCCCAGAACCAGCGCGACCGGCATATCCAGGTCTACCCGGTCGAAGGTCTGCGTATCAGGACCGATATCCAGGCCAACCAACCAGACATCCTGTTCTTTCAGGCTGCGCATGGTTGTAACCAGGTTCGTTACCATCGCTACGTTCAGGTGCTCTACCGCGCCGGACGACGCATTGACGACCGACGGCGTGACATCCACCCCGCGCCGTTCTTGCAGCACGATTCCGTGTACGCCCACCGCATCCGCCACGCGCATCAGCGAACCGACATTTTGCGGGTCTTTCAGCAGGTCCAGCACCAGCAAAAATGGCTTTTCGCCGCGCTGTGCCGCGTATTCCAGCATCGCCTCAATGGTCACATAGGGATAATCCCCGGCTCGCAGCGCGACCCCCTGGTGATTTGCGTTCTTCGCCAGGTCATCGATCACGCGGCGGGGCACGCGGCGGATTTTGATGTTGCGCTGCTCTGCCGCCTTTACCAGCGCTTCGACATTCGCTTTATCCTCAACGCCCTCCGCAAGCAAAAGCTGCTCAAACGGGCGGCGTCCGGCGCGCAGACTCTCCAGCACGGCCCAACGCCCATACAGATAACTGGTCATGGTTCGTTATCCTCGCACTCACAGCAAATACACTTTTTAACAGCGCAGTAGGTATCAAACAGGGCGCAGCTTCCCGCGCCCTGTCCGGTTCCTGTGGCTAACGCAAAAGGCTATACGCCCGCTGGCGCTCAGTCAATCCGCCAGATCGTACCGTCCGGGCGATCTTCCAACGTAACGCCCAGGTCCGCCAGTTGATCACGAATCTGGTCGGCTTTGGCAAAGTTCTTCTCGGCGCGTGCTTCGGCGCGCAGGTCGATCAACAGGCGGACGACCCCGTCCAGACGTTCGACATCTACCGCGCTGGCCCCGGCAGCAACATCGTCACCCGGCACAATGCCGAGCACGTCGCCGCCCAGTTCGCGGTAAGCCGTGTCAATGGCTTCCAGCACCGCGCGACTCACAGCCTGGCCGCTGTTCAGCAGCGTGTTCACTTCGCGCGTCAGGTTTTGCAGAGCGGCTAACCCGCCCGGCGCGTTGAAGTCGTCGTCCATCGCTTCGATGAACTGCGCGCGCGTCTGTTCCAACACGTCCAGGAACGCGTTACCCGCTTCGCCGTCGGGCGCGTTGCGCAGCTTCTCACGCGTGAGCCGGACCGCGCCATAGATGCGATCCCAACCCTTCGCCGCGCTGTCGAGCGCCTCCATGCTGAATACAATCGGGTTGCGGTAGTGCCCGCTGAGCACAAAAGCCCGAATCACTTCGGGACGGTGTTTAGCCAGCGCGTCCTTGATCGTGTAGAAGTTGCCCAGGCTCTTGGACATCTTGACCGGGATACCGAACTCGTCCGGCACGGTCAGGCTGCCCACCAGCATCCAGTAACGCGCGAAGGTCTGGCCGTGCGCGGCTTCGCTCTGCGCGATCTCGCATTCGTTGTGCGGGAAGATATTATCCACACCGCCGCCGTGAATGTCGAACGTCGGTCCCAGGTATTTACCCGCCATCGCCGAGCATTCGATGTGCCAGCCCGGATATCCCACACCCCAGGGACTATCCCAGCGCATGATGTGTTCCGGTTCGGCGCGCTTCCACAGCGCAAAGTCCGCCGGGTGACGTTTTTCGTCGCGCACGTCTTCGCGCGAACCGGCGTCCTGCTCGTCAATGCGGCGGTTGGACAGTTTGCCGTACTCCGGCCAGCTTGTGACATCGAAATAGACGTTGCCCTGCTCCGTCACATAGGCGTGCCCCTGTTCGATCAACTGCTGGGTCATGGTGATCTGTTCGGGGATATGGCCGCTGGCGCGTGGGCTGATGTTCGGGCGCGTGACGCCGAGCGCGTCCATATCCGCAAAGTAGCTGCGCGTGTAGGTTTCGACGATCTGCATTGGCAGCGCCTCGGACTGGCGCGCCTTCTTCAACACGCGGTCCTCGCCGCTGTCCAGCAGGTGGCCCACGTCCGTGATATTCTGCACGTACAGCACATCATAGCCACTGAAACGCAGATAGCGCACAACCACATCGAAGGAAACATACGTTTTGGCGTGACCTACATGCGCGTGATCGTAGACCGTCGGACCACACACGTACATATTGACCTTGCCCTCGTGCAGCGGCTCGAACGGGCGTTTCTCACGGTGCAAGACGTTGTAGATTTGCAAAGCCATAGTCTTTGTCCTCAGGTAGTTATTTTCCGGTCAGCCAACGCCTGCCATTGTAACGCAAACTCCAGGCTCCGTTAAGGGCGAGCGCGCAGAACATTGGCACAGTCACAGGGCCGCAGTAGAATGCATGTGTGATGATACAACTTTTTCAAGGAGCGTAGAACTCGTTATGAGTACCATCTGGATTAAAAATGCCACCCTCGTCACGTTGGACGCCGACGGCAGCATTCTACACAACGCGGATATCTATATCGACAACGGGCGCATCACCCACCTGGGCAGCGTGCCGCAGGGCATCACCGCTGACGAGATTATCGACGCGAGCCATCACGCCGTGCTGCCGGGCTTTTTCAACGCGCACTGTCACGCCGCGATGACGTTTGAGCGCGGTTGGGCCGAGGACCTGCCGTTCCCCCGCTGGCTCAACGAAAAAATTTGGGTGGCGGAGAGCGCGCTCACGCCGGAAGACGTGTATTGGGGCGCGGCGCTGGCCGCCTGCGAGATGATCCGTAGCGGCACAGTGGCATTCAACGACCACTACTTCTACATGAACCGCGTCGCCGAGGTCGTGGAGCAAAGTGGCATGAAAGCGCTGCTGGCCTGGTGCGTGTTCGGCATTGGCGACGACAAAGAGATCGGCCCCGGCGCGGAACAGCAAATCGCGTTCAGCGCGCAGTGGAACCACGCCGCCGGAGGTCGCATTCACACCGCGCTCGGACCGCATTCGCCGTATGTCTGCCCGCCGGATTTCCTGGAGCGCATCGTCGCCGCCGCCAGCGAACACGGTCTACCCATTCACCTGCACATTGCCGACGCCGAAGAACAGGTCACGAACTCGTTGGAACGTTACGGCAAAACCCCGGTTGAGCACCTCGCCAGCCTGGGCGTGTTCGATCACCACACCATCGCGGCGCATTCCCTCACCATGTCTGATAACGACATCACGATCTTTCAAACGCACGATGTACACATCGCGCGCACGCCGATCACGTACATGAAGCTGGCAATGACCATCCCCACATCGATCAGCGCGCTGCACCGCGCCGGACTCACACGGATCGCGCTCGGCTCGGATGGCCCGGCCTCCAATGCGACAATGGATATGTGGGAGATTCTGCGACAGGCCGTGTGGCTGGAGAAGTTCACGCAGCAAAACCCCGAAGCCCTGCCAGGCGATACCCCGCTGCGCATGGCGACTCAAAACGGCGCGGCAGCAATGGGTTTTAGCGAAAGCGGCATATTGGCCGTGAACCGCCCGGCGGACCTGATCCTGGTCAACCTGGACCGTCCCCACATGCGCCCATGTCACAACCTGGTTGCCAATCTCGTGCATACGGGCAAGGGTGCTGATGTCACGCACGTGATCGTGAACGGCAAGCTTTTGATGCGCGACCGCGAACTGCTCACCCTGGACGAAGAGCGTATTCTCTACGAAGCCGAACAGCATGCCTTCCGCATGGTGAACCAGGATATGCGCCAGATGCGCCAGTACGACGCCTGATCGAGGAATCAAAAGGGCGCGGTTGATATCTGCTCGCCGCGCCCTGAGATGCTTAAAGCTACCGGCGCAGCGAAACCGAGTCTTCCGGCTGCGCGAAATACATGCGGCCCGCGTTAGTCACGATATAGCGAGTCACCAATACGGGGATCGTGCGATCCATGTAGCGCTTGCCGCCCTCGACGACAACCATCGTGCCGTCGTCCAGGTAGCCCACGCCCTGATCTTCTTCACGCCCTTCCATGACGACCTGTATATCCATCGTCTCACCGGGCAGGAAGACCGCTTTCAGCGCGTTAGACAGTTCGTTGATATTCAGCACCGTCACGCCTTGCAGTTCCGCCACCCGGTTAAGATTGTGATCCTGTGTCATGATCGGCGAACCAATCTGTTGTGCCAGCAGCACCAGCTTTTCATCGACCTCGGTCACACCTTCGATGTCGTCGTCAACGATACGCACGGGTGTCGGGCTGACCTGTTGGAGTTCGCCCAGAATTTCCAGGCCACGCTTGCCGCGATTGCGCCGCAGCACATCCGCCGAGTCGGCCACATGCTGAAGCTCGTTGAGCACAAAGCGCGGGATCAGCATCGTTCCTTGAATAAAGCCCGTTTTGCTGATGTCCAAAATGCGCCCATCAATGATGACACTGGTATCCAGCAGAATTTCATTGGCCGCACCGCTGCCGGTCAACGCACGCGCCGCCGCCGGGTCCCCGCGCCACAAACCGCCGAACAGCATGAATACGTCATGCCCGCGCAGGGCAAAAATTGTGATCATGATGTAGGTGATCACCACCGCCGCAACAGTCGGCAGAAATGGCCCAAACGGTTCGGGCAGTAAGGACAGCGGCCACGCCAGCAACGCCGCCGCCGCCGCACCGATGAATAACCCGACAATTGACATCATCAGGATTTCAACAGACATCTTGGTGATGATACGTCGCGTATTTTGTGCGGGATAAGTCGTGATCCAGGGCGTCATGATCAGGCCGGCGAGCGCGCCCATCAAGGAGAAGGTCAAACCCGTAGCTTCCGGCGGGAGATTGAGCGCATCTGAAAGATCAACGCCCAGCAGCGCACCCAATAATGTGAAGATCATCATGCCGATCAAACGAAGTATAAATTCAAAACTCATGGCAGAACCTCCTGCATTGTTCCCCCTCACCGCACGTCACCAAAAGATAAAAGCGGCAACGTCACCGGGCACAATCGTCCCCAATTCTGCGTGAATGGTAACAATCATCAACTATAAACGCACCACCACATCGCCGGGCGTGATTGATAGAGAAATTGTGTTGTTATGAGGTTCACAACCGCTGGACAGCACCGCATACGATAAAAAGAGCCTTGCAGCAAATGCTACCAGCACAATGACACACCCCGCACCTGTGGTATGCGCTCACTTTAGCACGGTTGTTATGCGGCGTCAATGACAGCCCAAAGTGCCTATACAATAAAACACAAAAGCGCCCCAAAAGGCGCTCTCGAAAAAACATTCAGTTAGGGCAGGTGAGATTCGAACTCACACGAGGTTTCCCTCAGCGGATTTTAAGTCCGCGGCGTCTGCCGTTCCGCCACTGCCCCATACACACCGGTTCCACGCGTGATAGTCTAGCATGAGTGATCGCCAAACGTCAATGCCCGACCCGGCAAAATCGGGCCGTTATGCGGCATCGGGCGCAGCCGGAAGCGCCATCGTGAAGGTGCTGCCTTTCCCAGGTTCACTGGTCACACGCAGTTCGCCACCCATCAGCTTAAGCAGGTTTTGCGTGATCGCCAGTCCCAGCCCAGTTCCGGGCTGGTTGATCACGTATTCGCTCTCGGCACGCCAGAACTTGGTCCCCAGGCGCGCAATCTGCGCTGCGGTCATCCCCACGCCGGTATCGACCACATGCAGCAGCACAAAGCCATTCTTACGTTCCGCGCGCAGCGTGATCGTGCCACCATCGGGCGTGTATTTGTAGGCATTGCTCAGCAAGTTCACCAACACCTGGATCACGCGGCTGCGATCTCCACGCACAGCAGGCAAATCATCACCAACCTGCTCTACCCAGGTGTGGCCGCGCCCGGTAATTTGCTGCATAACGCCGTCTTTGGCCTCGGCGATCACGGGCAGCAGGTCTACCGGCTCGCGTTCAACATGCAACTGCCCGCTTTCGATGCGGCTGATATCGTTGAGATCGCTGACCAGCACGGTCATGCGGTGAACATTGTTTTTAATCGTCTGGATAAAACTCTGCTGCTTTTCATTGACTTCACCGACTATCGGCAGCAAATCGGCATATCCGCTGATGCTGGTCATCGGGACCTTCAACTCGTGCGCCACCAGGCTCACAAACTCTGACTTGGCCCGGTTAGCCGCCTGCACCGCATCATAGAGGCGACCGTTCTCAATGGCAATCGCTGCCCGATCCGCCAGCCGCGAAACCAGCGCCTGCGCATCTTCGTTGAACGCATCGGCGCGGTTGGCGATCAAGGCCACCACCCCAATAGCGTTGTTCTCACGGCGGATAGGAACCGCCAGAATCGTGCGAGGTGTTTTCGCACCCGGCGGGGACATTTGCAGCGCGGCTTCTTCCGTTTCCAACACCTGGGCGATCAGCGGGTGATTCAGCGGTAGTTCTGCTGTGTTGGAAAACTCGTCCGCTTCACCCCAATGCGCAACGAGCCGGATCACCTTCGCCTCGGCGTCATACAACCCCAACGACGCGCTGTGCGCATCACACAGCCGGGATGACCACTCCAGCGTGATGTGCATGGCGTGCGTCATATCCAGTGTCTCGTTAAGCTGGCGGTCGATCCATTGCAGCATGGTCAGTTCTTCGAGACGGTTCGCCAACGCCTGGTCTTTTTCGCCGTACAGCCGCGCATTTTCAATCGCTACTGCCGCCTGAGCTGCGAAGGTATCGAGAATATCCAGGTCTTGATCAGAGAACATCCCCGACCGAATACGGTTATCCACGTACACCACACCGATGACCTGTCCGCGCGCACGCAGAGGACTCGCCATAATGCTGCGCAGCGCATGGGCGACCACGCTGGCCTGATTCGCAAAACGCGGATCGGTCTGGGCGTTGGTCGTGACCACCGGCTCGCCGGAGTTCACCACTTCGCGCGTGATCGTGCGGCTGACGGCGAATTCACCACTTTCAATCGTCTCGCGGTCGAGATTGCGCGCGACGCGCACTTCCAGCTTGCCGTCATCATCCAGCAGCATCAGGAATCCGCGTTCGGCCTCGGTAATCTGGATGATCGCATCCATAACCTGATCGAGCACCGTCTGCAAGTCCAGCGACGAGCCAATCACACGACTAACCTCGTACAACATGCCGAGACGCTGCTGGTGTTTGGAAACCTTGTGCTGCTCGCTCAACCGGTCCAGCAGTTCATCCAGGGCCGACAGCCGCGCATCCAGGTACGCCGGATCGAGCGTGTTTGCCTGCGCCTGACTGCGCAGCAGGGCGATATTCTGGCGCGCATAATTGATCGCCAGATTCAAATCCGGGTTGGTCTGTTCGGGTTGGTCACTCATGATGCACCATTGTCTGCGGACGGTTGTGTCTGGTAATAATCGCAGAATGCCGTCAACACGCAATCCGCGCAGCGCGGACGGCGTGCCTGGCAAATCTCACGCCCGTGCCGGATGATGTTCAAATGCGCCGGATAGTAGTCTTCGGGGGGCACAATCGCGGCCAGTTCATCATGCGCGCGTTCGGCGTTTGTTTTGGCATCGATCAAACCCAGGCGTTTAGTTACACGATGCACGTGTGTATCAACAGGAAATGCGGGTTTGTTGAACGCAAACAGCAGGATAATTGCCGCCGTTTTGGGGCCGATGCCGCCGATCTGTGTC
>CAZMNL010000001.1:7171-22494 GCA_964567525.1 uncultured Anaerolineaceae bacterium | reverse complement strand
TCCGCCAGGAAATCCAGCGTGATCGCGCCGCGCTGCTCGGTCAGAAAGCGCAGCGCCGCCTGAATGCGCGGCCCCTTCTGGTTCGCCAGCCCTGCCGAACGCACGGCCTCGATCACGTCTTGCTCGGACGCATCGCGCACCGCTTCCCAGGTGTCAAAGCGTGCTTTGAGCGCATCGAAGGCCATGTCCCGGTTGCCGTCGGTCGTACTCTGGCTGAGGATCGTACTCACCAGCTCATCGATCGGGGGCAAATGCTGCCGCCATTCGGGATAGCCGTACTCATCTTCTAACCGCCGGGCGATCTGTGTGTACTGCTTGCGCCGCTGCGCCAGTTTTTCAGCGTCCATATCATCCCTGCACCACGTGGTTTCCGATATCAAACACCCTAAGCATACACCGTTCGCTGCTGTATCTGTACAGATTTCATGATTTTTTCAAACGGTGACGCGCCCTAGACCACCAGTTCATCATACAGGCGATCCAGGCTCAAATCCGGCAGCACGGTTTCACGGGCGCGCAGAGTCAGCGCCGCCGCAGAAATACCCAGCCGCATCGCCTCATCCAGCGGCATATCATTCAAAAGCCCGAAAATCACCGCCGCCGAGAGCGCATCCCCTACGCCGGTCGTATCGACTACCGAGGTATGCAAGGCCGGAATATGCCCCGCGCTGCTGCCGTCCGCATACGCCAGCCCGCGTTCCGCCAGCGTCACAATCGCAATTCCGACCCCGCGCGATACCAGGCATTGCGCGGTCGAGATCGCATCTTCGCTGGTACGCGGCGGCTCAGATTCGCCACACAGAATCGCAGCTTCCTCGGCATTGGGTGCGATCATGAACAGGTCGGGCAGATGTGGGATCAGCTTAGGGGCCAATACCGCAGAGGTCGGGTCCGCACAGACCGGCACATCGTACCGTTTCGCCCAGCGGAAGATCGAGTCCAGCGCGCGTTCGGAGAGGTTGGCGTCAATGGCAATCATGGCGGCTTCGGCGAGCAGCCCACGATGTTTCTGCAAGTAGGCCGGGGCAATCCGTTCGACAATATTATATTCGTTGATAGCGACCACCAATTGCCCGGCGTCATCCTGCACGGCCACATAGCTGCCGGTATGCACACCCGGCACACGCAGCACTAATGCCGTATCCACGCCCGCCGCTGTCGTATGCGCCAGCACATAATCCCCGGAATGATCGTCACCCACTGCGGATAACAACACGGTCGCCACCTCAAGCCGCGCGAGGTTTTCAGCGATGTTGCGCGCCACACCGCCCACACTGTTGCGCACGGTCCCGGCATTGGCACGGCCCATTTGCAACCCGGACTGGGCACGCGCTTTGATATCGATCCCCGCCGCACCAATCACAACCACTACCTGCTCACCGTTTATCATCTATTTTCTCCTGCTTGCACACCGGCTTTGTCACAGTCAAAAAACGGTGGATCGCAACGCCGCACATCACAAAGATTGTGCCCCAGCCTGCACCGCGCGTCAATTGACGGTCCTCATAACCTATTGCAAAGCGCGATTAAGGCGTATAGTATGAGAATTACAGGTGATAAACCTGATTTGTACAGGTCAGTGTTGGCAATTCGGCCCGAAATCGGCATCTTTCAAACTACAAATGGCAACACAGCCTTGTCATGGCACGATTTCGTGACTATAAAAGTGTCAGGGACTTGATAGTATTTCACAGATTGCGGATACAATCTGCCGGGAGTTAGAGCGCCATGGTAAATGCTAAATCACCCAATTTCAACGATCAAACCAGCAATCCAAACCTGGAACAACTTATGCGGTTAGGCATTGAAACCGCCCGCGCCGGGCACAAAACCAATGCGCGCGTCATTTTTCGGCAAGTTCTGGATGAAGACCCGGATAACGAGCGCGCCCTATTGTGGATGGCCGCCGTAGCCGACGAATCAATGGACCGTCTGCGCTACCTCAACGCCGTGCTGAATGTTAATCCAAACAACGAAACGGCACTGGAACAAATCGAAAAAATGAAACAGCGCAAAGAAACCAGTAACACCAGAGTGATCCGGTACGGTTTCTTTGGGTTAGGGTTAATCATGATCCTGGTGGTCTGCGTCATTCTGATTCTCATTGCGCTTTAGCCACTTTTGTGTTCACGTGCTGCGCACGCTCGATACCCGCCACCGCACCTAATCATTCAGCTTAGCCTGCTCGTGCAGTGAGCTTAACACACAATCAAATAATCAGGACAAACTACATTGGCAACTGAAAATATCCAAGAACTGTTACAACTCGGTATCCAGGCTGCCCGGCAAGGTAATCGTGCCGCGGCACGACGCCTGCTGATGCAGGTTGTGGAACAGGACCCTAATAACGAACTGGCCTGGATTTGGCTCGCCTCCGTCGCCGAAACCGTCGTACAGCGGCGCGACTATCTGGAACGAGTCTTGCAGATCAACCCGAACAATGACCGTGCCAGACAAGCGCTCAACCGTCTGAAACGCACCGCACCGGATACGCCGCCGCCCTCATCTGCCACACCAGCGCGCCGCGAACGCGCAGCCACGCCCGACCTGAACGCGCTGCGCCCCCAGGTGAGACGGCAGCGCCGGTTACGCTTATCCCGACAATCCAGGATCACGCTGGCATTGTTAGGGCTGGTGTTGCTCGGAACGGGCATTCTTCTGCTGTGGCTTGAAATGAGCGGTGAAAGTTCTACGGAGGCAACCTACACCCCCCTGGGGGAAGAAGAAGTCGCCATAGAGCCAACACAAACATCCGCACTGCTTTTCATCAGTCCAACGCCGGTTGAAACCCAGGTGCGGACCATGCGCCCGCCGCAGTCGCCACAGGCCACCTGGACGCCCTCACCTACCTTAACACCAACGGCGCTGCCCACCGCCACAGCTACCCCGCCGCCCCTGAACAACTACAACATCCTGATAACCCGGCAAACCAGCGGGGAAGCCTCGTCGGGTCTGTATACCATCCAGGCGGACGGCACGCGCGAACAACGGTTGAATTTCACCGTATCTTCCGCCGATCAAAGCGCCGGGCTGAATCTGCTCAGTATCTTCGACGCGGTCTACTCTCCCGATGGCAACTGGATCGCCTTCAGCGCGCGCATTCAACCTACTGGTGAGAACGCATCAACCACCCCGCATGATCTATTTATCGCCCCGGCTGAAGGCGGTGAAGTCCGGCGTCTCACCACGCTGGAAGCCGATCACGTCGAGGCTGTGAGCTGGGCCCCCAATGGTGACCGCGTCGCCTTCGCATCCGATGCGGATGGTGACTTTGATGTGTATATCGTGTCGTTTAACGGCGGCAGCCCGCGCAAGATCACCTTTAACAACTTTGTTGACCGCGATCCGGCATGGTCGCCGGTTGATGAAGACGTGATCGTCTACGCTACAGAGCGCGCCGGTCCTGGCGAAATTGAAATCTACAGCATGAACCCGCGCGGACGCGATCACAAGCGCCTGACCAACAATGCAAACGATAGTTACGCACCAGACTGGTCACCTGATGGCGAACAGATTGTGTTTGTCTCCTCAAGACGCGGCAACAACGATCTTTACATCATGAATGCCCAGGGATTGGGTCAGCGCGCGATCCTGGTGCGCGACGTAGACGCTGATGAATTCGAACCGGCATGGTCCCCGAACGGTAACTGGATCGCCTTCAGCTCAAATCGTGAAGGAACAGCGCTCGCCTTATTCCTGATACAATCGAATGGTACCAACCTTCAACAACTCAGCATCGGCGATGCCACGAGCAACATCCTTTACCCGGACTGGAAACCTTAACAACTTCGCAGACGCAAACCGCACGACTGAGGGGCATGATGAACGATAGCCAACCTATTGAAGCATTACTGGAACAGGGCATTCAAGCCGCCAAAGCGCGTAATCACGCGACGGCGCGCACGCTGCTTGAACAAGTGGTCGAGATGGACCAGCACAACGAAAAAGCGTGGTTCTGGCTGGCGGCCATCACCGACGATGTGGACGAAAAACGTATCTGTCTGAACAATGTGCTGGTGATCAACCCTGACAACCAACGCGCCCGTAAGCTGCTCAACCAACTGGAAAACACGCTGGAGAGCAGCGATCTCGTGCCACAAACAGCCTCTACCGGGTCCGGTGGCAGGCAACGCCTGTTGATCATGGCCGGGCTGATCGTCGTTTTACTGGTTGTGGCCGGGGCGGCCCTGCTGTTGTCAGGCGGTGGAGATGACGACGGGAATGACCGTGATAACATGGGCAGCGGCCCAAACACGCCCACGATAGCCGCCTCGGCCCCGGTGGACGCACAACCCACTTTAGCCCCTGAGAGTCAACCCAATACAGCGGCGAGCGCGGATCTACCCACCGCGACATTGATCGAACCCCCGACGCCCACGCTGCCACCGGCTACCTGGACACCGGTCCCGTCCTCAACACCCATTCCAGACATCGCGCCTACCCTGTTCCCGCTTCCCCCAAACAATATGCCGGGAACGATCATCCTGGAATCGGGGCGCGTGCTCGGCGATCCGGACAATCACCCGATCGTGGTGATCAAGCCGGACGGCAGCGATAGACGTTTGTTGACTGAGGACGGACGCGGTCACGCCCCCGCGTTATCCGCGAACGGCAACGAGTACGCCTACATCGCATATGTGACCGGTACCGGCGAAGAAATCCTCAAAATGGACAATCTCCAGGGGACAGCGCCGCGTGCCGCCAACACGTACTGGCAAGGATCGGTCCTGCTCTTTGAACAGAATACGCCCGCCTGGTCGCCCGATGGCAACTGGATTGCGTTCACGGGGATTGGCATGGGGGCCGCGTTACCCGATCTGTACCGGGTTTCGCTGCTGAATCCGGCAGGCAACCCGGAAGCACTCGAACGCCTCACCGAAGACGATGTCATCGAAAGCTGGCCGTCGTACTCACCGGATGGAACCCGGATCGTCTATGTGGCCGACAAGAGCCAGTTAGAATTCAACAACCCGGTTGATCTGAACATTTACGATCTGGCGAGCGGCTCGATCACCAACCTGACCTCCGATGGTGCGGACATTATCGAATCCGCGCCGGATTGGTCACCGGATGGGCAGTTTGTGGTCTATCAAGGCAAAGCGAAAGACAGCAGCATTTTCGATATCTACCGCATATCAACATCGGGTTTCGGCGAGCCAGAGAAAATCATCGATTCGGACGCCAATGATATTCGCCCGCGCCTGTCCCCCAATGGACGTTATCTTGCTTTCACTTCGGATCGCACCGGGAATTGGGACGTGTTTATCTACGACCTGACGACCGGGGACTACTATCAACTAACCACCGATATGCACACAGATATTGCCAACGATTGGGGCCGTTAAGCGACACTGCCGCGCATTATTTCTCGCACACCAACAGAGCCGGGGTGCATTCCAGATTGGGGGCAAAAAGGCAATTCACCACAGAGAACACAGAGCGCACAGAGCAACAAAAGAAAAGTGAAGAGAGAGAGCGCGCGGGCAGGCGTGGCGGGCCGTTTGCCCCCCGCTTTTCTCTGCTTTTTCCTCAAGAAACCTTCTCGGTGTTCTCGGTGTGCTCTGTGGTAAGATTTTTCGCCCCGGATTTGAAACACACCCTTCTGGCAGCACCTATTCTGACCAGCGAAGTATGCTAAAATACGGGCATATCCATTTCGCCACAGACAGGCAAAATACCATGTCATCCAATCTGTTGAATGCTCCCCAGGAATTTCTGCGTTTGTTCACAGCAGGCAAAAACGCGGCGCGGCTAGGCCGCAAGCAAGAGGCGCACGATCTCTTTCGCCAGGCTATCGAGGTAGACCCGTATCATGAGCAGGTCTGGTTGTGGCTGGCGAGCGTGGTCGAAACAGATGAAGATCGCCAGGTTTGCTTTGAAAATGTGCTGGAACTGAACCCGGAAAACCCAACGGCACGCCGCCAGCTTCAAAAGCTCACACAACGTGCCGCAGAATACAACGCGACATTTTCTTCACAGCGGTCACGGCAGCCGCAACGTGCGCCCGTCGTGCAGCCGCAGCCCAAGCCAGCGGCACGCAAACACACACGCCGCCGCGCGATTCCCCGGCTACTGATCGCCCTGATAGTGTTGATCGCCGTGATCATCGCGCTGGTGCTGGTCCTGACGTAAGCGCACCGCGCCCGGCTGCGTGCTAGATATTCGCAAACCGGTAACCTACCCCACGCGATGTCAGAATATACGCGGGATGCTGGGCGTCCTGCTCGATCTTCTGCCGCAGGTAATGGATATACAGTTTCAGGCTGTCAATGGCATCCCCGTATTCAGGTCCCCAGGCTTCCTTGACCAGTTCCGTGCGGGTGATCACGCGCCCGGCGTTACGCGCCAAAACGCCCAGCAAGTTGAATTCTTTGGGCGTCAGATGCACGGTTTCACCACGCACACGCACCTCGCGGCTGATGAAGTTGATGCGGAAATTACCGCCGTCAAAAACCAGTTCTTCGGCAACCGAAGGCTTGGGCGCGCGCCGCAGATGCGCCCGAATGCGCGCGATCAGTTCGTTATTGTCATAGGGTTTGACGATATAATCGTCCGCCCCCATCTCCAAGCCCTTCACCACGTCGCGCACATCGTCTTTGGCGGTCAGGAAAATGATGGGCACATCGGATAGCTCGCGCAGGCGGCGGCAAACTTCCCAACCATCCATATCCGGCATCATGATATCCAGCAGGATCAGGTCGGGATGCGTGCGATAAGCCAGCCGCAAACCTTCCTCTGCACGATAGGCGCGCACGACTTCGTAATTACGCCTTTCGAGCAGCATACTGATAAGCTGCACCGTCAATTCTTCGTCATCGATTACCAGAATCTTCTCAGCCATTGATCTATCCCTCAGCCACCCGTCAAGGATTAGGATGCCGTTATTGTAGAGTTTGACTTAAGCGCACTGTACCACGCCTAATACGCCAATGCAAGTTATTACACGCGGGAAACTGCCGCATTGACGGTTTTGATCTAACTTTTGCACATTTTTTACAACGTTCATGCTTTTTCAGCCAGTGACTTGCCGGATGCGTTGTTCGAACTCGCTCAGGATGATCGCCGTTGCGCCCCAGACCTTGTACCCATGCACGTTATACCAGGGCACTTGCAGCGTCCGGTCGGCAAATTCCCAATCCTCAATCACTTTGCGCGACTCATCCAACAGCCAACCCACACGGCATTCCAATACACCCACCACCTCAGCCTCGTTGGGACACCAGACCGGGTAGTCATCGACATATCCTACAAACGGGCGCACTTCAAAATCACTCGGTGGAATGTACAAACACGTCAGGTCGCCCAAAAGCTGAACGCCGGCTTCTGCCACCCCTAATTCTTCGCGTGTTTCGCGCAGCGCGGTTTGACGCGGGGTTTCGCCTTGATCGCGTGAGCCACCCGGCAGCCCGATCTGACCGCTGTGTACATCGTGGGGATTCTGCGCGCGGCGAACCAGCGCAAAGGCAAGCTGTCCCTGTGACGGATACAATAAGAGCAGCACGCTCGCCTGGCGCGGCGTTCCCGGATGGGTGGCACTGCGGCGCAGCACACGCGGCTGTGGGGCCATGCGGCGCTGTGCTGCCAGCGCATCAAAATCTTGCAGCGCCAACGCCGCGCGAACCTGTTCTAGCGACACCATCGCATATCTACCTGTACCACGCGCGCCGTTTGCGCAGCGACACACCCGCGTCCGTTTCATCACGCTGGGTAGTGCGCACGCGCCCGCGCGGATCGATGTGGATTTGTCCCGCTTCTTGCAGCCGCGCGAACTCTTCCGGCGTGATATCCGGTGCAGGTTCACCGCCCAGTCGCTCCAGGCGCGGCCCCAGGTCGGCATTATCCGGTGCGGACGTTTCAGGCTGTTCTGTGTCCTCTCCCGGTGGAACCACCGGCGCGCCATCATCATTCGGTGGCAGATTATTGTTTGGATCAGACATTACGTTCCCTCTTCGCTCTCGTCATCTTGTTCCAGCATCACATTGCCCATCGTCGCCAGATCATCCAGGGAAACAACCTGTGCATCTTCGGCGCGGTGCAAATGACCACACACCAGGCATTCGGGATTGCGGGGCACGTTAATCCACTCGGCAGTATAGGGCAAAACGGGCTGACCCTCGTACACCTCAAGATACGTGTTCGCCAGCACAACCGTATTGGCCGGTAACGCGCGGTATACGGCGGTGTTTGTCAGCAACTGGTTAAGCGTCATATCCGCCTGCGACGCCGCCACCCGCACGACATGCAGCCACAACCCCGGCTCCGCCGCCAGTGTTCCGTCAGTGCCGATCATGCCGTAATCGAGTTCTTCACCCCCACCGGATTCGGCAATCCCTTCGCGCAGGTGTTCCGCCCAACAAGCGTAACACGGCCCCATACCAGGATGGATGATGCAAACATCGCCCCCTTCGCCGCGCTCGTAAACTCCCGCATAAACCGCCGTTCTACGATGTTCGATGCACGCCTGGTTGATCACATACTTCGGATTCTCGCCATCCACACCCGCCACAACGATATCCATCTCCGGCAGCAGATCGAGATGATCCTCAATGCGGCCCATGACCGTTCGGACCCTGGCGTCCGGGTTACGCTGGCGAATCAGGTCGGCGACAGCGTCCACTTTAGGGCGACCGATATCGCGCCGGTCAGCCACATGCCGCACTACGTTGTGCGCTTCAAGCGCGTCGTTGTCGATCAGAATGAATTTACCGACACCGCTCATCGCAAGACTGGTCGCAACGAACCCCCCGCCCGACCCCAGGCCCACGATCCCCACCGTTTTTGTGCGAAGCAAAGCCAGCACATCCTGCCCCAGCAGGCGCTCAACGCGATCCCAACTCATTCAGCACCGCCCTGCGCGTGATTCTCGTCATTCTCGTCGGCGCGGTCGCCAAGCACCTGCTCGACATGCCAGACGAGTTCGATCAACGTGCGCTTGGAGTCCCATTCCCAATCCGGCAGTTCGGTGAGCAGCAGGGACCGGGACTCCGCATAGAGCTTCTCAAACACGTCTTCATCGTCCGTCACACTCACCAGCGGCGCGGCACGCACGGCGGGCATCTGCACTGGATAGTCAACGGATGTGACCAGCAAAATCACGTGTTTACTGCCGCGTTTGTAGACCGAAAAACAGATTTCATACGGCGGTTTGCCGTCCGCATCGAAGCGCACCACGTCCACCATATAACCCGCATCGCGCAGCAACCTGAATTCCTGGTCGAAACGGCGCGGATAGGCCAGGTGCCACGCGACCGGCGGCAACCCCGGCAGACGTTCATCAGGCCAGATCGTCAGCGCCACCGGGACAAACCGGCGCACGCGGGTGCTCATATACCAGCAGTCCACGCGCACCGTCCAACCCTCGTCTTCCAGATTCCTGACAATCGTATTGGCGTGCTGCTCTGGCATCGTGAGCGGATCACCCGCCGCCACCACTTCTACAGTTTCATTTTCCGGTTCGCCATCCGGACCCGCGTTTTCGTCCGTTATGCTGGGGGCTTGCGCAGTAGGTTCTGCTGCGGGCGCACTCTCAGCATTGTTGCCCAGGGGATACAGCGTGACAATCGGCGCGATGATGTGTTTGACCGGGGTTTCCGCGTCGGCGATCATCAGGCGCGCGGTATTCTCGTCACCGAGTGACGGCTCGATCATGTCGCCAGGCTGCTTGTGCCAGTCGCCCACATGCATCAGCGGCACATCCCATTTCGCGGCCAGTGCGTTTCCATACGAAGGGCGGCGCAGCTCACGGAACGCTTCCCAATTGACGTGCATCCAGTGCAGCACGTCGCCCTGCCAATCGTCGCCCTGCTCAAATTTGCCCCATTCGCGCACAGCATGTTCGCCGGGACCAATCGTATCCAACACGTAGATATCCGGCTCCTGCCGCCCCTGCTGGGGCACGATCAGGCCGATCAGCGCCTCACCGGTTTCTGTGCCGGGGTAGAGCAGCGCCCCGCGCAAAATTTTATCTACCACCCGCTGCGCGAAGATCACACGCGGCATATCACGGGCCGTTTCGGGGAGTTGTTCCGCCATCGTTATCGCCCTCTCCTTCTGCGACTCCACTGGTCAGGCCGTTTTTCCGGGCGCGCGCGTTCTTCCAGGCCCGGCCACCTGCCGGTGGCGCGCCAGGTATAGAAAGCATACAACCATTGAATCGCCCAACCAGCCACCGTGACTGCGGTTGACGTGGACGGATTCCAGCCGTAGGTTACGCCGTCTTTGGGGTTGAACAGGCACAACTGCCCATCCTCAAACTGGTGTTTTTCGCTGTAGATTTCAGGATTCAGCACATAAGCCTCAGCCGGTCGGTTCGGATAATCCTCCACATAGACAATCTTCAGCGTGTGTTCGCGCTGTGGTATGTTTTTGAGGTTGACCTCAACATCCCCAATCCAGTACAGGTTATCGCGCTTGGGAACCTGTAACTGAAAGGTATCCCCAAAGGTGGCGCGCATCATCTCGACTTCTAAGCGCAGCCTGCTTGAAACCTGCCTGGGCGTGCCCCACCAGGGCGTTCTCACCATTTTACATAACCTCCAATACGATCTCGCGCGGGGCGGTTAAGGCATCACGCTTGACCGCTTCGTCAATCAAAGCGGACAATTCATGGTGATCCCGGTCCTCATCTGGCGCGGCATCACCCTGCTGCCTCATGCCCGGACCGCTGTTCGCGGCAATATCCGCCGCCTGAAGACTACCATCCACAAACATAAACCGGAATGAGGTCACAACCGTCACGCCGGAGCGTACTTTCAGCGTCCACCGCTGGCCGACCAGCGCGCGCGGATGTTCGATCACCATCCGGTACGGCGGCATGACCACCTGCGGCGCGTCCTGCAAAGCGAACGTGAAAACGTCCTGAAAGCGAGTCTCATCGACTTCATCGCTGAGCATGAGCGCAAACTGGTGGTCGCGCGCGACTCCCGTCCGCGCGACCATGAAGGGCCGGACCGCACGCGCATTTGCCAGCGGTACTTTGCGGAAATACGGCTGCGGCTTGACCTCCCCAACGCGGTAGACCAGCATCCCCGCCGCCAGCAGTTCCAGGCCCGGATCGATATCATGTTCCGGCACGTCCAGCGCCCCGCCCGCGATGTTCCAGGGAACCGGCGAACGCCGCCGGGTGAACATCTCCAGCGCGCCGCCAAAAAACATCGAACCCCAGAAGTACGCCGCCAGCAAGAACAGGAAGGCAAATAACGCCACGACGCTGTACGCCGCTGCGCGCCATAACTGTCCAGTCAGCACTAATGACAACAAAAACAGCCCTGAGGCGGCCAATAACGCGACGATTATCGTTTTTCGCCACCCCGGACGAGAGAGAAAATCTGCACGGGGGTTGTGTCGCTGATTGTCAGACATCGCTAATCATCCTGCTGGGATAGTAACTGCGAAAGACTCATCGCGCGGCTGGGTTCCGCCTGCATAGCCTGTTGGAGTTCCGGTGAAATCTCGCCATCATCTTCAATGTAACGCTGTAGCTCGCTCACGGCAGTCTGCCATCCGAAGACATGCGCGGCCAGCAGCGTACCCGCCACCGACACGCGCAGTTCCCAGGTGTCCTGCAAGGATGCTGCATCCCGCAGCGGCAGCCACGTACCCGGTAGCAGTGTGTTATCGCCCTGCCCCAGGTCATAGCGCGTTTCGTCAGCGTAACGCAAGCGCCCCTCGTGATCAACCAGCTCCATACGCACCAGACCGCGCGCCTTATAGGGAACCTGCAACACCACAAACGGACGCAGGTAGTCGGTATCCGTTTCCACGTCATTGTAACGCACGAGACGCGGTTCGTCCCCGCGATACGCCAACACACCGATATCCGTCACGTTGACATAAGCATCGTCGCCGGTGTATCCGGCACGCATCATCGCACCCCGCGCCGCCCGGTTGGTATGTGTCTCAACGTCAGCGCGCGACTGCGCGCGCACCGGCGAATGCTGCTGTTCCCATGTGCGGGGAACGGACCGCACGCGGCCCCGTGTATGCCCAGACGGGCGCTGTCCTTCGGCGACGGAAAACAGCCCAAAGAGAAACATCAAAAACAAAATGATGAACACCAGAAACACAATACTGCCCATTGCCCAAACCGTTTCTACACGTCGTTACTGCTGGCGACGCTGGCGGCTCTGCTGGCGCAGCAGCTCTTCCAGGCTAAGCGGCAGCGATTCGTCATCATCGGAGGTGCGCCATACACGCTCGCGCAGCACTTCGCCGTCGGATGACAACTGTTGGCGGCGCGTTCGCAGGGATGGCCCCAGGTTGAAATTATGCACGCCCAACAGCCCCCCGTCGATAGTGACTCGCGCAGACCAGCCCCCCGCCGCCAGTTCTGCGGACTTTTTGCGCAGCGGCAGCCGGTAATCCGGCAGCAGCACATTTTCCCCGGCCTGAAGCCACTTTTCCTCTTCATAGACATACTGCAACCGGTCGTCTTCGTCGCGCATTTCAAAGCGCACCAACCCCAGACGCCCGGCCAAGCCAGCCGGGATATCGACAATGGCAAACGGTCGCACCCCGTCATCATCCAGCGAAACGAAACGCCCCTTACGCACCGACATACCATCGGGACGCGCCTCATCAGCGATCAGGCCAATATCCAACAGCCGAATCATGGCGTCAAAATCGGGCTGGCTGCGTGCCCGCGCAATCGCTTCCTGCGCTACTTCGCTCACCTGCTGCTCACGGGCAAATGACACGGGCAAGCGGTTAACCACAGCCCCCAGATCGGCACTGCTTGCGATCAACAGCACCAATCCCAGGTACGCTGCCAGCAGAATCGCACTGATCTCGGTCGCCACATTGCCAGCCAACAATGTCAGGACCAGGGCCAGACCGATAATCAGCAACCAGACTACTGTACCGCGATTGCTCTGTCGAAACATGAGCGTCCCCTTTTGGTTTGTATGCTAATTATGATCCTACCACGCCGGGCAGAATCTTATAGACCTGTTTTTAGGGGAAAATATCCGCGTCGAACCGCGTACCCCACACTGACCCCAATCTTAATTAACTACGCAGAAAAAAACGAGTCGTTGCATAACTCCAAGAGTCACGCGTTCAGACTGGACACGGCCCGGTGACTCTGGTACAATGCTCGCCAGTCTGAAATCCATTGATTTATGATTCACCGGGAGACTTACTGTTGGCTAACCACAAGTCTGCTCTCAAGCGCATCCGCAGCAACGAACGTAAACGGCAGCGTAATCGCGTCTGGCGCACGCGCACCCGCACGGAAATCAAGAAAGCCAAAAACGCTATTGAAGCGGGTGAACTTACAAAAGCGCGCGAAGAAACGATTGCCGCTATTCGCACGCTCGATAAAGCGGCGAACAAGGGCATTGTCCACAAGAAAAATGCTGATCGCCGCAAGAGCCGCCTGATGAAACGCCTGGCGGAACTCGAAAAGCAGAGCTAAGCATCGCACAACTGGCGCACCGCGCTAGACGAGGCATCCTGATCGTTTCAGGATGCCTTTTTGTGTTGCTATCTGGTTCAGCAATCAAGCCATGCGGAGAAATCAATCCGGTGCAGTGGAGACATCAGGCTGCACGGATGGTCCTGCCAGGTGGGCCGTTTTACCACTAAGCACCGAACCCCCATTGGCGGAAACTTGCGGCGTATGCGCCACCAATTTTTGATCTGCACCCAGATCGGCAACAGATTCGCCGGATGCACCGTTAGTCCCGCCTGCGGATGTGCCGGTTTCGTCGTTTTGAGGTTTGGACTGTTTGGCGGTTTTACCGGGTGCGTCTTTGTCCTCATCCGGGAGCTGGAAACAATAGCCCACCCCACGCACCGTCGTGATATAACGAGGCTTGCGGGGTTCCGGCTCAACCACCTTGCGTAGCCAGCGAATATGCACATCTAGCGTGCGCGTATCCCCCATGTACTCGGTTTTCCACACAGTGCGGATGATCTGCTCTCGTTCCAGCGTGACATCCGGGTTTTCCAAAAACAGCCTCAGCAGTTCGAGCAATTTGGGCGTGAGCTTTTTCTCACTCCAGGGGGTAAGCAACGTTTGCTGGGCAATATTCAAGCTGAACGGCCCAACTTCTAACACTTCATTTTCTGAGGTGGGAACAAATCGTTCAATGCGGTTGATCAGTTTCCGTGCAGTAAACGGGGGAACCAGCACCACATCGGCAAGGCTTTCTTTAGCGGAAATTTTCTCTGGCCGGATATGAATAATCGGTAGTTCGCCCAACTGTTCGCGCAGGCGCACCAGAATGCGATCACCGGAAGTACGCAGCGATTCAGCATTCAAGACCACAACATCCGGCAGGGTCGCCCCAGCCGCGTTTAATCCCTGCTTACCGGAAACCACCACCTCTACGTCATATTTGCGCTGGAGAGAGGCAGCAAAAGCAACCCCATTCTTGCGTGCGCTCTCAATCAGCAGAATTTTTGTTGATTTCATGCATCCTCCAGCGCAGCAGCAAGAATAGTGTGACCCAGGTCTGATACAGCCCAAACGGTACTGCGATTATAGTCAGATGCGCTTCGCTGACAACTTCTCACCCTCGGCAAGGACAACGTTTGCCATGCTGCACATCAACAAACAAGACAGCGTTCTGATGTGGCGGGCAGCACCGCACAATTGGGGGATAAGCCCCGGCATATCCCCCAGATATAGCGGTAAGTATCAGGTTAATTTTTCTTCATTTTACCGTTGTCAGGTTCGCGTTTTCTTAAGACTCGGCATATGCCGTTATCCCAACTATCCCAACGTGTGTGGGATATGCCTGTACGCAGTGCGCAATACCTAAAAATAAGAAGTTACGCAGTTGACAGTTTTCAGTTCACAGTGACGATCATCAGCCGGGTTGATATCTCAAACTGATGACTGAAAACTGACGACTTGAGCGGAAAGAACAACCTTATCTCACACTCAACCAGGGTTTGTTCGCGCCAACTGCGTAAGTGCTAAAGATGTTATGATCATCACAGGCAATACGTCTGGATTGAACCTGCCCTCATCGCACAGAACGGGGTATGCTCATGTACTATTATGATACCAAAAACTAAACAAATTTAAAGTACTTTTAACGGATTGCATTCACCAACGACAGGGAAATACCATGCTTACACTTTCTGATTTGATGGCAGCACTTGCACGTTCAGCACCGCTGCAAACGATCCGCACACAGATTGATCCGGCGGCAATTGTGGCGCGGGCAATTGAGGTACAGCAAATCCCCGCGCCGACCTTCCACGAAAACGCACGCGCGCGCATGATCGCGGATCGGTTCGAGCAGGTTGGCTTACAGGATGTGCGAATGGATGGCCTGTTCAACGTTTATGGGCGCTGGCCGTGCCGCGAAGCC
>CAZMNL010000001.1:0-7161 GCA_964567525.1 uncultured Anaerolineaceae bacterium | reverse complement strand
CCATGGGCGCCGGCTTCATCTTCTTCCTCGCCGCGCGCCGGCAGGTCGGAGCCAAGTACCGCCCCGCCCTGCTGATCTCGGCACACACCGATACAGTCTTCCCGGCGGATACCGATCTCAGCACGCGCACCGAGCACGCACGCATTTATGGCCCCGGCCTGGGCGATAACAGCCTGGGAGTCGCGGGGTTGCTGGCGCTGCTCGATATTTTTCACACGCACCGGCTGCAACCCGCCTCAACCGTATGGTTTGTTGCCAACAGCCGCGAAGAGGGCCTGGGCGATCTGGGCGGCATTCGCGCGGTATGGGACTCGCTTGGTAAACAGCTTGGGGCGGCGATTGTGCTCGAAGGTATGGCGCTTGGCCGCATCTATCACAGCGGCATCGCGGTGCGGCGGCTGCGCATTGCGTGCCACGCCCCCGGTGGCCATAGCTGGCTGCACTTTGGACAACCCAGCGCCATTCACGGGTTGATCGCGCTGGGCGCGCGCATTATCGCAGAACAACCGCCGCGCCAGCCGCGCACGACCTATAATATCGGGCTGATCAACGGCGGTCACTCGGTCAACAGCCTGGCAACCCACGCCGAACTGTATCTCGACCTGCGCTCCGAAACACCAGACACCCTCGCCCAACTCGAAACGCATGTGCGCGAACACATTGCCGCCGTGCAGCACGACACGCTGCGCTTTGAGATCGAGATCGTAGGCGACCGGCCCGCCGGAAGCATCCCGCCAGAACATCCCCTGGTCCAACTGGCCGCCGCCGCGCTCCACGAAATTGATTACCAGCCTATGTTCGAAACGGGCAGCACCGATGCCAATGTGCTGCTGGCAAACGGCCTGCCAACAGTCACCATCGGCATTTCACACGGCGGGCAAGCGCACCGGCTGGATGAATATATCGAAACCGGCCCCATCGCCGAGGGGATGTGGCAGTTAGTGCTGCTGGCCTGGGCCGCCGCCGAACAGGTGCATACCTGGGGCGGATAAGTTCAAGGGGGTTCGTGGCGAGCGCCGCACCGGACGAAATGGTTCCCGGTTCGTTTGGTTTTCAGCAGCACGCTGCGTACAATAGAGGGCGTTGTACTCGCTGCATCAATAGCCGGGAGTAACGCATGTCTGTCCAACCCCCAGGGCGTCGTACCGAAAGCCTGTTTGATAACCGCTATCGTTACGATCACATTTACCCACGCGGTCGGTCCGGGGAAACCTTGCGCGCCTATGACACGCACGACCACGACCGCCCGGTCGTGATCAAACGTCCTGCGCCGCAGGATGCACCGCCGATGCGTGCCGGGCAGGAAGTCAGCATTCGCAAAGAGAGGCAGGCTCTCGAACGGCTGGCCGGGCACCCGGTGCTGACCGAACTGCGCGCCAGCGGAACCTTTCGCGTTGGCGGGCAGACTCACGAATATATCGTGATGGACCTCGCGCTGGGCGAAATTGTCGAAGAGATGATCTTCACACGCGCGGAACGTGACGCTTATCTGCCGGAACTCGAAACCCTGGTCATTATGGATCGCCTGTTAGACCTGCTGGCACGCGCGCACGACCACCAGGTGATCTATAACGATGTGGACGCCAAGCACCTCTTTTGGGACCGCCTGAATTACCGCTTGAAAGTCATCGACTGGGGGAACGCGGTCTTTCTGGATGAACCCGGCGCGCTGCCGTCAGTCAACCGGGCGACGGATATTTACCAGTGCGGCGAGCTGCTGTACTTTATACTGACCGGCGGCAGCCGCTTATCCGTCGAAATCGAAGACGACAACGACACGTTTTTTGTCAACTTCGGTCCAGCGGCGGAACACATCCCGGCACGGCTGCAAGGCATCATCTCGCGCGCCGTACACCCGGACGCCAAGCAGCGTTTCGGATCGATTTCCGAACTGCGCAGCGCCTTACGCGAGCACCGAACACCACTCGAACAGCAGCGCGACGAGATCATCGGGCGCGTGCGTAAGCGCGTGCGTCCCACCGCCAGCCAGGACGAACTGGAAGAACTGCGCGCCACGCTGCAAGACGCGCTCATCATGGACCCCGGCCATCCAGAAGCCAACCAGCTTCAAAACGAGATCAATCACTTCCTGGCCCAGATTCATTTCCAGGCCGACCTGGACGCGATACGCATTTATATCGAGAGTGCCAACTGGCCGCGCGCGCTTTCGCTGCTGCACGATTTACAGTCCAGCGCAGGACCGGCCAACACACCGCTGCTGCGCTTCCTGATCGCTTCCGCCGCACTGCTGAACGAGTTAAACATCACGCCACCGCCGCGCGGTTTCCTCAATGCGCTTGACCTGCTATTCACCGGCCAGTCGACCGAAGCTGGTCAGGTGCTGCTGAAGACCAGCGAACCGCGCCCTCACGCATGGCAGGCCCAATGGCTGCTGGCCGAACAACTCGCCGCGCATGTTCCCGAAGTCGCGCTGCTGCGCCCGCATCTGACCCGGCTGCGTCACACTTTGCAGGACGCCCCCGCGCCCGTGCTGGCACAGATTGACCGTGTTGAGGATGAACTCAACCGACCGGCGCTCTCCGGCTTAACCGGGCTGCACGTGATCTACCAGCAGGCGATCTCCGCGCTGGGCAAACTCGAAGTCATGCTGGATGACGCCAGCGATGATTATCCCGCCGAAATGCACGAGACGCAGCTCGCCAGCGTCATCCGTGCGCGGCGCGCAGCAAATGATATTCTGGCGCACCTGGATCAGGTCGGGAACACTGCTTACAGCGACCCGCCGCAGGCGGTCGAAGCGCTGCGGCAGGCAGCACATATTGACCCGACGGCGACCCATTTCAACACGTTACACGACTACTTCGACGAAGTTCACCAGGCTGTGACTGCGCTCGCCCAGTTTCGCCCGCGCGCCAATGGCGCAAATCTCGCGGAATGGTTCGATGATGTGCAGAACTTCATCCGGCCCTACCTGGACGATCTGCCCGACCCGCAGCTTCACGCCGCCGCCCATGCGCTGCAACAGGCCAGCGAAGGCTGGATCACAGCGATCAATTACCTGGCATTGGGACGCCGCCAATCCACGATTGAGGTGCTGCGCCGCACCGGTGACACGATCCGCCCGGTAAACGAGCACATCGCCGCCTGGATGGGCGCGCTCGCTAACCGGGTTCCCGATGCCGGGTACGCCGAACGCCTCAGCCCCAATGAGGCACTCGCCGACAGGTTGATCGAAGGCTGGAAAGCCTGGGATCGCGGCGATGGCATTCAGGCGGCGCAGTCCGGGCAGGATGCGCACGCCCACGCCAATACCGACGGCGAGCGCCTGGCCGCCGACCGGCTGCGGCGCATGGGCGAACTGCTTGACACCTGGGCATCTGCCGGTGGTTACGCAGACCGGGCCGAAACCGACCACGCTGAAACCGAAGCCCTCTCAATCCTGCTGTCAGAGGAAGAACGCGAGCGCCGGACCTTTGCGGAACAAATGCCCAACACAAACCTGTATCTGCGCGCGATGAGCCGGGGCATTGTCGCCTACATGCAGCAGAGCAGCAGCGCCGGGTGGCGCGCGCTATACATGCACTATGTCCTGCGCGGCATGTTGGCCCTGTTCACCGACCAGATCGACGAAGCCGAATTCTGGCGCGAGGTTGCCAGCAAAGGCTACGACAGCGCCCGCACACATCGCGCGTTCCAGATTCTCGACCGCGCGCTCACCAGCCGCCTGTTGATCGAAAAAGCACAGCGCGCGTTGAACGCCGTCGCGCGGCCCGGCGACCTGGAAGTCGTGCAACAGGCGATCAATGTACCGCTGGCCGGGGAAATTCTCGCGGATGTCGAGCACGCGGTGGGGTTGGTCAACGACGCGATCCGCAGTTGGTCGGACGGTGAATTCTACGACGCGCGGCAGGCGTTCGATGGTGCGCTGCACCACATCGACGAGGCGATGACAAACAACGACCTGGCGATTGACCCCTTTGCCGAGTGGGTCGCCGGGCTGCGCGATGATGCCGCCGAACTCCAACAACTGCGGCTTAGCATTGAGCAGGGCGCGGCCAGCAGCAGCACCGACCCCGATCCCGCTATCGAGGAAGCCCAGCGGCAGATCGTTACGCTGACTCAACGCCGCCTCGGTCCCGACCACGTACACCAGGTCCGGCAGTGGCACGAGATGTACCAGGCCGTGCTGGAAACCTACACCACGCAGCGCCTGACGCGCGCCGAAAAACTGGCCGCGTTCAGCCGCCATTTTGCGTCACTGTTCATCGCGCGCCACCCGGCCTATCCGCTGTTCCGGCATTGGGAGGGTGTGATCAGCCAGCTTCCGGCGGATGTGGACGAAGACGAAACGATTGACCTGGGAGAAACCGAGGAAATCGACGATCCGCACGCGGTGACCTACCTGGAAGACGACCGCATCGCCGCCCCTGCGCAAATCACCCGCCGCGAACCTGGCAGCACGCGCGATCTGCCCTGGAACTGGATCATTGGCGCGGCTGTCATCGCCCTGATCGCCCTGATCGGGTTCGCGGTCGTGCGCAGCCTGGGCGAAGATGACCAAACGCCTGGTCCCGGCAGCCGCGCCAACGCAGCCGCACAAACACAAACCGCAGCGGCCTCGGCGGTCGTGATCCCGACGACGGAATCCGCACCCACGACCGATACACCGATCCCGCCTGCCACCACGCCGCCACAAACCGCGACCTTGACCGCGCCGCCGGAACCGACCTCAACACCGTTTGCGATCCCGACCACGCCGCCCGCCACAGCAACAGAGGTATCACCGCCCACACTCACGCCGACGCTGTTCGTGACCAGCACCCTGCTGCCAACACGCACCCCGCAGCCGGTCGCTGCGCTGTCACAAGACGCCGCAGACACCAACACCGAGTCGAGTATTCTCGCGGCGCTGGACGCGCTGCCCGCCGGGGATCGTCCGGGTCCACAGGGTGCGTTCGTGCCCAGCGAAGATGGTGCGTGGATTCTGTCTACAACGGGGATAAACGGCGCTGAACTGGCCCTGGAACTCTCACCTGAACTGCTAAGTGTGCTGTTTCAGCCGGGCGCGGCTAGCGCGCTGCGCCGTGCCGATGCCACGCTGGAACTGCTCAACGCAGAAGACAGCGCGACATCGCAAGGTGAGATCGCTTTTGGCCTGGGCGCGACCAATGCCACCGGGCAGCAAACTATCGGGCAGGTCGAGATCAGCGCAACAAACTTTGTGCGTCTGGGTTTGAACCAGAATGGGCGCTTTATCTCGTCCACCGAATTTCCACAGCAAAACCCGCAGTTTGCGCTGTCGATCCGCCGCACCAATACCAACACGCTCAGTTTTTACGTCGATGATCGCTGGTTGGGCGATTCGGTGTTTCTGTTCCCGCAGGGTGATCCGGTCACGCTGCTGTTCTATGTCACCGGGCAGGATGTGGCCGTCCGGGTCAGCACCTTCGAGATCGATTTCAGCCCGCGTGATGTCATACCGTAAACAAGAGAATTTTGAGGATCGAACATGCATGATTTGGAACGGGCGCTTGACGAACGCTACGAGATCGGAAACTACATTGATACTTTCGCCCTGGGCCATTATGCCCGTGTGTTGGAAGCAGAAGACCGGCGTGCCGAGCGCACCGTCGCATTCAAGGTCATGCGTCCCGAACATCTCTCCGAGGATGGCACACCCCGCTGGGAAGCGCGCGCATTCGTCAACGAAGCCGACTTGCTGGTGCGCCTGGAAAGAAGTCCCGTCGCACTGACGCTCTACGACTGCGGCTACCTCTCCAATAAGGCGGAGCGGCCCCAGGGCGGGCAGATGCTCTCGCTAGGCACAGACATTGCCGCATTCCGCGAACAGCTCTACCCCTATACTGCGCAGGGCTGGCGGCCCTACCTGGCGCTGGAACTGCTGCCGCGCCACAATAACCTGTTCTACCTGATGAAACCGACGATCAGCACCAACGGTCGCCGCCGCCTGCCCACCGAAGAAGGTATCGACCTGGCGATGCAGTTCGCAGCCTTTCTGCGCGATGCCCACGACCAGCGGATCGTGTATCTAGATCACAAGCTGGAACACGTGTATTGGGACGGGCAAACGCTGCGCGTGATTGACTTCAACAGCTCGCAGTATCTCGAAAGCGGCACGCATACCTTCGACCAGTATCTCGCACAGGACGTACATAACCTGTGTGTAGGCATTCTGTACCCGATCTTCACCGGACTCTCGCCGCAGAAAGGCGCGCTGCGCCCGCAGCCCGCGTCCCAGGCCGAAGTCGAACGGCGCTATTCGGATGTAAACCATCTCGATTTCGGCGTTGAGCCGACGCTCAGCCCGGTGTTGCAGGACCTGTTGCAGCGCGGCGCGCGACAGGAGCTTTCCACGATCCGCGAATTCGCTGCCGGGCTGGAACGCGTCGCCGGGCGGCTCGGATGGGACTTGCCCGGTATGCCCATCGCCCCGGCCCTACGCGAAGCGCGCGCACAAATCCGGGCCGGGCTGCAAGACCTGCGCCGGGGCCAGGATGCTTTACGCGCCGCCCGTGACCAGTTGGTGGAAGCGGCCATTCTCGACGATATCAGCGAAGACATGGAAGCCGAACTTCGCCGCCTGTTGACCCAGATTAACGAGGCGCTGAATCACCGCGTAATTCCCTAACACAGCAAGTGAGGATACCTAATGGCTGACCTGCGAGAACAACTCGATCACCTGCGCCGCCGGATCGAAGACCTGCCATCCAGCGCGACGGCCAGCGAAATCACCCAACTCGAAAACGAAGCGCGTACCCTGCTGGCCCAGAGCAAAAATACGCCGTTCGAAGCTGAGGCGCGCCAGCTTTTCACCGATCTGGCGCAGCACAGCAGCGCCCCTTCACCGGCTGCGGCTGCTGTGCGCGGGCTGCTGCGTCGCGCGCGCATCCGCATCGAGATCGCGGGTGACGAAGACGATATCGACGAAGCCATTGATATCCTGGCTGAGGCGCTGGAACAGGACCCCACCAACCAGGAAGCGCTCGAACTGCTGCACGAAGCCGCCACGCGTAGCCCGCATCTCGAACTCAAAGTGCGCGGATTGTTGGACCGTTACGGGCTGGAACTGGACGAGCGCGCCACCCAATCACGCCCCGATGCAGGCGAACCACCGCGTGCCGCATCCTGGCTTCCCCGGCCCCGGCCCCAAATCGGGGGAGAGGGGGCCGCCGGGGGTGG